>DATMHB010000277.1:0-17031 GCA_035555175.1 Flavisolibacter sp.
CCTGTTTTTTTGATTTCTTCAGTGCCGCGGCGAAATCATCGGGCAGATAAACGATTTTTTTAGAGGCGTCGATATAGTCGAAAATCGCACGTTCTTTGGTCCGCTCTTCCTTTTTTTGGTCGGCTGCCGTTTTTAGCCGAATACCGAAAGCAGACCAGTTTTCATCAAATGAAATGAGGCTGATCCACAGCATTTCGTTCCGTTTGGAAAGAAGATCCCAACCCTTGTCGCGGCTCAGATCTGTCGGTATTTTGGATGTTCCCTTCGGGAAATAGATCCAGCAGACCACAGCTTCCTTCACAAGGGCGAGCACTTCATCGAGTTCCCCGTGCATCTGTGCCTGGTTGGTAACAAACCAGTGCACCTGGTCGTATTGCTTTAGTGAAGGACCTATTTTGATGTCGCCTGGTAGCGTGCCCAGGCCTTTCTTGAAATCCGCCGGGGCATGTATCGTCCTCAGCGCCGCGCCTTCCCTAATCTTTAATTTCTGTGCAGTGGATACAGCCATGATCTTTCTTTATGCTAAAATAACGACACGTGTCACTACTTGTTTATCGATTCTTGCTATTCTGCTAAGCCGAGATGTTGATACAGGAGGGCTATGACAGACTGTCAAAATTTCATTTAAAAACGGCGCGGCATAATCATTGTTAACCAATAAAGAACTATCTAAATTATTTATCAATGGGAAAAATAATCGGAATTGACTTAGGTACAACCAATAGCTGTGTTTCCGTTATGGAAGGGAACGAGCCTGTTGTCATTGCAAACGACGAAGGCCGCAGAACGACCCCTTCCGTAGTGGCTTTTTTGAAAAATGGCGAGCGCAAAGTAGGTGACCCTGCCAAGCGCCAGGCCATCACCAATCCTCAAAATACGATCATGAGCGTAAAACGTTTCATGGGCCGTCGTTTTGATGAGGTGACAGAGGAGATCAGCCATTGGAGTTATAAAGTAGTCAAGGGTGACAATAATACGGTAAGGATCGATATTGATGGCAGATTATATACGCCCCAGGAGATCTCTGCCATGATCCTCCAGAAAATGAAAAAAACTGCCGAAGATTATCTCGGCCAGGAAGTAACCGATGCGGTGATCACCGTTCCGGCCTACTTCAACGATGCACAGCGGCAGGCTACAAAAGAGGCGGGCGAGATCGCTGGTCTCAATGTCAGAAGAATTGTAAATGAACCCACGGCCGCTGCGCTTGCTTATGGATTAGACAAAGGCGGTAAGGATCATCATATTGCCGTGTTTGACCTTGGTGGCGGTACCTTCGATATCTCTGTACTTGAACTGGGTGATGGCGTGTTTGAAGTAAAATCGACGAATGGAGATACACACCTTGGTGGGGACGACTTCGATAAAGTGGTTATGGACTGGCTCGCAGAAGAATTCAAAAAGGAGGAAAATGTAGACCTGCGCCGTGACCCGATGGCCCTTCAGCGTTTGAAAGAAGCCGCTGAGAAAGCCAAGATCGAGCTCTCTTCATCATCTGAAACAGAGATCAACCTTCCTTATATCACGGCCATTGACGGTGTTCCCAAACACCTCGTGAAGAAATTGAGCCGTGCAAAATTCGAGCAGCTGGCCGATACGCTGTTCGAGCGTTGTCTCAAACCCTGTGCACAGGCACTCAAAGACGCCGGCCTGAGCGCATCGCAGATCGACGAAGTGATCCTCGTGGGCGGTTCAACACGTATTCCAAAAGTACAGGAGATCGTTGAAAAATTCTTTGGTAAAAAGCCAAACAAAGGGGTGAATCCCGACGAGGTGGTCGCCATTGGTGCAGGTATCCAGGGCGCAGTGCTTACCGGCGAAGTGAAAGATGTGCTGTTGCTTGACGTGACACCACTTACACTCGGTATCGAGACCTATGGTGGCGTGATGACGGCTATGATCCCTTCCAATACAACTATACCAACGAAAAAGTCGGAGACCTTCTCTACCGCTTCGGACAATCAACCAGGCGTACAGATCCACGTATTGCAAGGTGAACGGCCCATGGCCAACCAGAACAAAAGTCTCGGAATCTTCAATCTCGATGGTATTCCACCCGCACCAAGGGGCATTCCTCAGATCGAAGTGATCTTCGATATCGATGCCAATGGTATCCTGCATGTAACGGCCAAGGATAAAGGAACGGGTAAAGAGCAAAAGATCCGCATCGAAGCAGGCAGTGGTTTGAGCAAGGAAGAAGTAGAGAGGATGAAGGCTGAAGCAAAGGCCAACGAATCAACAGACAAAGCAGAACGCGAAAAAGTTGAGAAGCTCAACCAAGCCGATAGCCTGATCTTCCAAACAGAGAAGCAATTGAAAGAATATGGCGATAAAATCCCCGGCGACAAGAAAGTGACTATTGAATCCGCACTGAACAAGCTGAGGGAAGCTCATAAATCGCAAGATATTTCACGCATCGACGTGGCGGTAACGGACCTGAATAATGCCTGGACTGCAGCGAGCGAAGAATTGTATAAAGCCTCTCAGGGAGCAGCACAGCCAGGCGAGGGCGCAGGTGCTCAGCAAAATGCGGCAGGTGCGGGAGAGAATGTGACCGACGCCGAATACGAAGAAGTGAAATAATCGATTTGCTCAATGAATAAGCGAAAACCCACAGGATATGTGGGTTTTTTATTTGGGGGATATCTCTTTTAACAGGAAAAACTATGAGTTTAAGGGGCAAAAACTTAGCTTGGCAACAGGAAAGCAGCCCTCAAATGAACAAAAAATACCTGCTGATAGCTTCTGTCTGCGTTTTGTTTGGGCTCTTGTTTTTTGCCTTTGACCATCCACCGGCCTATGTCCGGCTCCATGCGTTTAATCGTTTTGATACTGCGGCTCCTCTTGCTGTCAGGCCAAAGGACCATAAAGGAAGGAATGTTATATCAACCAGCGGTGTGATAACTTTTACTTCCGGGCTCGACAACGATTATTATCAGAGCGATTCAAATAACAAAACGGTTTATTTCTATATCGAAGCGAAGCTCGCCAAACTGCTCAATCTTCCGCAAAAAAGAACACCCCTCAATATTTCAATCGTGATCGACCGCAGCGGCTCCATGCAAGGTGTGAAGATGGGCTACGCAAAAAAAGCTGCGAAGGGAATGATCGATCAGCTGGAGGCGACCGATTATGTGAGCATCGTCATGTATGACAATGCCATCGATAGTGTTCAGGAACCCATTGCGGTGACGAATAAAGACCTGATCAAATCGAAGATCGACAAGATAACCGCAAGAGGCAGCACCAACCTGTGGGGCGGCACAGAAAGGGGTTACGAATACGTATTAAAGAATTACAAGCCGGGTTTCATTAACCGCGTATTGCTTATTAGCGACGGCTTGGCCAATATCGGGATCACTGATTCAAGCGTGATCAGGAAAAAAGTGCTGGCGTTCAAAGATGAGCAGGGCATTACCCTGTCTACGTTTGGTGTGGGACTCGATTACAACGAAACGCTGATGACGGACATGGCCGAAACCGGTGCGGGCAATTATTATTTTATTGATGCGCCGGACCAAATGATCGGCATGTTCGAAAAAGAATTCAATTCCATGCTGAAGGTGGTGGCCCAGAACGCAGAGCTGCGGATCAAACTCCCAAAAGGAGTGAAGGTAGATAAAACGTATCCGCTGCCCTATGTGCAGGCAGGTGATGTGGTTACCATTCGGCTGCGCGATGTTTTTGCTGAGGAAACCAAAAGCACGCTACTGCGATTGAAATTGCAGGACAGGATCAACGGGCCGCTCAGGTTTTCCGCAACACTCAGTTACACGGATGCATTGGATGGCCAGCAAAAATCTGTAACCAACGAAAACCTGTTAAGTCCGGTAAAGTCCGCCGATAGCTACCTTACCCATTTCAATAAAACCGTGATTGAAGAAGTAGTTCTCTTTGCAGCGAATGAAAACCTTGAAGACGCCATAACAATGGTAGATAACCGAAATTTCGTTGGGGCGAAGCGCTCGGTGGATGCGAATAAGGCCTTCCTGAAAGCCAATAATGATTATGTAAAGGATTACCGAAGCCTCCAGGTGATGGATTCTATCAACACCAACTATGGGAATCTTTCTTCAAAAGCAATGACCATTAGCTCCGACTCTCTTAAGAAAGTACAGAAATACACCAGGGCGCTCAACTACAAGCTTCGTAACAAAAAAATGTGATCACTCTGCGCAGGCACTCAGATAATGTCCATGGCAAGAACAAAGAACGTCGTAACAAAGGGAAGGATCAGCGTGAGCCAGGGCCAGTGGGAAGCAATAGCGAAGACCAGGGCAGCGGTGGAGATGAAGAAAAGCAGCCAATACAAACCTTTATTCTTTTTACGAACTTCCATGGGATAAATTTTGCGCAAAAATAGGGTACGCGCTTTGATTTATAGACAGCCTTTAAAAACTATTTTCGAAGGCGGTTATAAGCATTAAAAGCTTTTGTTATTTTCGCCGCCTATGTGTCCTGTACACACGACACTGGTATCCAATACCAGCCTGATGAAATTTGAATTTGATGAAAATTGATTTTTACCTGCGTTTTCACACGCAATTTGGTCAAACGCTTGCTGTTGTTGGAGATATTCCGGCCCTGGGCGCCAATGAGGCGAACAAGGCTCTTCCGTTGGATTTTTTAAGCGATGAATATTGGCACACCTCTCTTGAAGTAGACCCTGAAGGGCTCGACTGTGTCCATTACCGTTATATTTTTACCGATGCCAGCGGCGAACGCAAAAAAGAAGCGGAAAAAAACCGGGTTATCGACCTCAGGTCAGGTTCAGGCGACGTAGTGGTGATCGATACCTGGAATGATGAAAGCCAACACGAAAATGCATTCTATACGGCTCCTTTCACAGAAGTATTTTTCAGGGACGCCAAAAAGCTCAAGTTCAAAAAAACAGATACTTCCACTCATCAGTTCAAGGTGAAGGCGCCGCTGCTCAACACGCACGAAGCGCTTTGCATTATCGGAAGCTCGGAACGTTTGAATAACTGGCGCAAAGAGCATCCGCTGCTGCTTCAAAAAAAAGGGGGCTGGTGGACGATCATGATCGACCTTCCCCCTGAGGACTTTGCCATATCTTATAAATACGGCGTTTATAATACAAAGAATGAAGAATTCATCCGATTTGAAGAAGGCGACAACAGGGTATTGCACAACGATGGTTCGGTCGATAAGAGAACGATCGTGCACGACGGATTCGCGCGGCTTCCGGGACGCGTTTGGAAAGGCGCCGGTGTGGCGATCCCCGTTTTCAGCCTTCGTACACAAAACAGTTTTGGTGTGGGTGAGTTCAGCGATATCAGGCTGCTCGTTGACTGGTCCGTCGAAGTGGGTTTGAAATTGATCCAGCTACTGCCCATCAACGATACCACGGCCACTTACAGCTGGAAGGATTCTTATCCTTATGCGGCTATTTCAGCATTTGCTTTGCATCCCATCTATGTCAATTTGCAGAGGGTCGCAGGGAAGAAAAATATTCATGTCATCAAGCCGCTCGCGAAAAAGCAAAAGCAGCTGAACCAATTGTCTGAGATCGATTATGACCAGGTGATCCAGTTCAAGATGAATGTGCTGAAGGAATTATTTGAGCTCGACGATTTCGAATTTTTGAAAGAAGAAAGCTTCAAAGATTTTTTTGAAGACAACCAGGTGTGGCTCGTACCATATGCAGCTTTTTGTTTTTTGAGGGATAAATATGGTACGTCGGATTTTTCGAAATGGAGGACGCACGCCGTGTACAACGAGGAGGAGATTGAAAAGCTTTGTTCTCCCAAATCAAAAACATTTAACCAGGTCGCATTTTATTTGTTTGTGCAATATCACCTGCACATGCAATTAAAGGACGCGGCTGATTATGCGCATAAGAAAGGCATTGCCGTAAAGGGCGATATCCCCATCGGGATCTATCGATATGGTTGCGACGCGTGGACGGCTCCGGAATTGTACAATATGAACATGCAGGCGGGAGCACCGCCTGATGATTTTACCATCAAGGGGCAGAACTGGGGCTTCCCTACCTACAACTGGAAAAAAATGGAAGAAGACCATTTTGAATGGTGGCGGCAACGGTTCCATCAGATGAGCAACTATTTCGATGCTTTCCGGATTGATCATATCCTTGGTTTCTTCCGCATCTGGAGCATCCCCATCGATTCAGTAGAAGGCATCCTTGGCCGTTTCATTCCTGCGCTTCCAGTGCAGTTGGCAGAGTTTGGAGAACGAGGCATATGGTTCGACTACGACCGTTATTGCAAGCCTTATATCGATGATACCATCATTGAGGGATTATTCGGCAAGCAATCAACTTTTGTCAAAGAACATTTTCTGCTGGCGAACCTAAAAGGTGGATACGAATTAAAGCCGGAGTTTGATACGCAGTGTAAGGTTGACCAGTATTTTTCAGGGCAGGATACATCGGAAGAAAATGAAAAGATCAAGCAGGGATTGTTTGACCTCCTGACAAATGTCCTTCTATATGAACATCCCGGATCTGATAAAAAGCAATTCCATTTCCGCATCCTTATCGAAACCACAAGTTCATTTCAGCACCTTGATGAAAATACAAAGCAAAAGCTGAAGGACCTTTATGTCGATTACTTCTATCGCCGCCAGGACGAATTCTGGAAAACCGAAGCGATGAAGAAATTACCTGCATTAAAGGATGCTACCAACATGCTGATCTGCGGCGAGGATCTGGGCATGGTGCCCCATTCGGTGCCTGACGTAATGAAGCAGCTCGGCATTCTCAGTCTTGAAATTCAGCGCATGCCGAAGAACCCCCTGACCGAGTTCTTTCATCCCAAAGATGCACCCTATCTTTCGGTGATCACGCCTTCGTCTCACGATATGAGCACAGTGCGCGGCTGGTGGGAAGAGAACCGCGAGAAGACGCAAAGATTTTTCAATACGGTGCTCAGTGAACCCGGCAATGCTCCTTATTTCTGCGAGCCTTGGGTAAATCGGGCGATCGTATTACAACATTTGTATTCGCCGGCTATGTGGAGCATATTTCAAATGCAGGATATACTGGGCATGAGTGAAACCCTCAGAAGGGAGAATCCGGCTGAAGAACGCATCAATAACCCGGCAAATCCAAACCATTACTGGAATTACCGGATACACCTCAACCTGGAGCAGCTGTTGAAGGAAAAAGAATTCAATAAGGAATTAAGAGATTATATCACCAATAGCGGAAGGGCCCAGCATTGACAGAAAAAATCTTCTGAACCGATACGCAAAGGCGCTTCATCAAAAACAAATAGCATTCAGCTAAATTGAAAGTTACTTACCAGGCATACAATCTCAAGTTCAGACATCCCTTCACCATCTCGAGGGGAACGAAAACGCACCAGCCAACGCTCGTTGTCCAGATAGAACATTTGGGAAGAAAGGGCTTCGGTGAAGCGCCGGCCATTTCCTATTACAACATACCGGTTGAGAAAATGATTGAAGATCTGGAAAGGAAAAAGGTCTTTGTTGAAAAATTCGCGTTCACGGAACCGGAACGTTGGTGGCACTATTTGCACCATCTTTTTCCTGCCAACAATTTCCTCGTATGTGCATTGGATATTGCAGGATGGGACCTTTTTGGAAAAATGAAGGGCCGCCCGTTGAAGGAATTCTGGAAGAATGAAACGCCCCTTCATCCGGTGTGCGATTACACCATCGGCATCGATACCATTGAAAAAATGGTAGAGAAACTAAAAGAAAAGCCATGGCCCATTTACAAGATCAAGCTGGGAACAGAGCACGACATCGAGATCATTGAAGCGCTTCGCAAACACACCGATGCTGTTTTCCGCATCGACGCCAATTCGGCGTGGAAAGCGGAAGACGCGCTCCGGAAGATCGGGGCTTTTGCGCAACTTGGCGTTGAGTTCATTGAACAACCGCTGGCAAAAGACGACTGGGAAGGAATGAAATGGCTGTACGAAAGATCACCGTTGCCCCTCTACGCCGATGAAGCCTGCGTGCTGGAAGGCGACGTTGCAAAATGCCATCAGCATTTTCATGGTATCAATATCAAACTCACCAAATGCAGCGGTATTACGCCGGCCTTAAGAATGATCACGAATGCCAGGTCGCTGGGATTGAAGGTGATGATAGGCGCCATGAATGAATCCACGGTCGGTTCTGCCGCCATAGCGCATCTGATGCCGCTGATCGACCAGGTGGATGCCGACGGCCCTTTATTACTGGAAGAAGACCTTGCAACCGGTCTTGATTATAGGAATGACGGGCAGGTTTGCACCAGTCCGGCTCCCGGCCTTGGCATTGAATACACAGGGCTTTATTCAAAAGCATGATTGACCCGAAAAAGAATTGGATTGTGTTCTTATCGTTTCACCGCTAATCGTGATGGCATACCGCAGCCACTCAAAAAAGTTCTCACCGAATTGATTTTTCTGAATTTGATTCTTTGATTTTAATCCTATGTTGGATTTATGATTGCCCGGACTGATTTTCTCGATTTAGTTGTACCTGTCCTTTAGTTAGCCATTTTATTGTTATTCCGGAAATGAGCAAAACAGGTTGCCTGATCATTACGTGTTGATCTTTATTGCATCGTCATTCTCATCATATTCATAGTAATGCTGTATCAAATGACCGACATGGCCAATTGTGATTCTGTGCAGCACCGACGACTGCGATCTAAAGCAACTTTGTAGAGAAAAGGATTTGTTGTGCAATATTCCTATGGTCTTCTAAAAGGAAAAACATCGCCGGTGAGATCAACCTGGCAAGCAGAGAGTATAGGCAAGGTTAGCAAAAGGGGATCGCTATGTTCTTTGCGATATTTTGACGCGGCGGATCGACGCCGACTTAAAATTGGATTCTGATCAATGCACGTGAATTGGCCAAAAGAAAAATCGCTTTTCTTTTCAGGAAAATTCCCCTGGCCAATAACGGCAATGGTTTTAATTTTTCATTGGGGGGCAGCCCCCAAATAAGGTGTGCCGCAAGTGGTCCACGGGGTAATCTTCTGGAGGCCCAATATAAAATTCGACCTCGTCATCCACCAAATTCAAGCACAATGCACCTTGATGGCCATGCAGCCAACGCAACGGCAATCCAATGAACGTTGCGTTGGCTCCGCCACGCTTCGCCACGCTTTAGCGAACTGCTTTGGGTTGAAACAGCGCCTCATTAATCAATACGCTCCCCCAGTTTTGCGTTTTCACGTTTCATGTTGGAATTTGACTTGTTGCGTTACCATATCCGCACCCTCAAACTATCTGCCCTGTACATTGGTGTCCCCGGCTTGATATCAAACGTGGTATAAAATTCGTCCACATCAGAGAAAGGACCATTCACCCGGTATTGAGCAGGCGAATGCACATCGGTCAGCAACCGGCTGCGCAACTGCTCTTCCCTTGTTTGACCTAACCACCCCAACGCATAACCGAGAAAATAGCGCTGCATCGGCGTCAGTCCGCCAATCTTTTCGCCCTTTTTGTATTGTTCCGTTTTCTTAAATGCTTCTATGCCCAGAAGGATGCCACCCAGGTCTGCTATATTTTCGCCCAGTGTTGCTTTACCATTGATATGATAACCCTTTACCGGTTCGTATGCATCGAATTGCTTCACCATTACCTGCGCGCGTTTGTTGAATTCCTCTTCATCTTTTTTCGTCCACCAGCTTTTCAAATTCCCTTTTTCATCAAATTGTCTTCCCTCATCGTCAAAGCCGTGCGTGATCTCATGACCGATGGTGCTCGCGGCCGCATAACCATAAGCCGTGGCATCGTCGACCTCTTCGTCGCGGAATCCGGGGACCGTAAATATACCGGCAGGTAACACAATTTCATTGTTCGAAGGATTGTAATAGGCGTTGTAGGTTTGTGGTGTCATTTCCCATTCTTCCCTGTCAACCGGCTTACCCAGTTTATTCAGGTTATAATTGTGCCACCATGTGTTGGCATTGATAGCATTCTGCACATAGCTTTCCCTGCCGATCTCCATAGCAGAAAAATCTTTCCACTTGTCGGGATAGCCCACCTTCTTGTTCATAGCGGCCAGCTTCACGTAAGCTTTTTCTTTGGTGCTGTCGCTCATCCATGTCAGATGGCTGATGCGGTCCTTTAATGCAGCGCGGATCGCTTCCACCATATCCGAATAACGCTGCTTCGCCTTCTCGCTGAAAAATTCCTTCACATACAATTGTCCAAGGAGTTCACCCATTGAAGATTCCTCTGCGGCCACCACTCTTTTCCATCTTGGCCTTCTTTCTTTGGCGCCCGAGAAAAGCTTATTGAAATTGAATGCTTCAACGCCGTAGCGTTCCGGCAACGCCGTCGAGAAATCGGAGATCAGATTGAATTTGAGATCGCTTTTCCATACGTCGATGGGGGTGGTCTTTAAAGCAGTGTTTAGGGCCGTAAAAAATTCCGGCTGACCCACGATCACCGAATCAATATTTCTGACCCCGGTCGTACTAAGAAAACTTGTCCAGTCGATATTCGACGACATTTTCGGAAGATCTGTGACCGCCATCTTATTATAATTCCGGTAGGGATCGCGCAGGTCCGCCAGTTTTCTGGATGATTGTGCAAGCTTTGTTTCCAGCGAAAGAATATCTTTAGCTTCTTTGGCAGCCTTCACGCTATCCTCACCCGACATCGTTAAAACCTTGGTGATATAATTCAAGTATTGCTTTCTGATGTTCACCGTGGCTGGATCATCTTTAAAATAATATTCTCGCTCGGGCAAACCGAGGCCGCCCTGCCAGAATTTATAGGTCATCACCTCGCTGTTCTTATCGTCCTGCGTTACGAAATCGCTGAAGAGGGTAGAAGACCCTATCCTTTTCAATTCGGCTACGGCGGTCACCAATGATTTTATGTCGGTGATGGCCGCGATCTTATCAAGATAAGGCTGAAGCGGGGCCAATCCCTGCTGTTCTATTTTTACACTATCCATTGCGGTGGCCCAAAAGTCGCCGATCTTTTGTTCTGTAGTGCCCTTGGCCGCGTGTGCCGAATCTGCTTTTTCACTGATGGCCCTGAGCCGCCTCAGGTTTTCTTCGATGACGAGGTTGCCGATACCCCAGCTGCCCTGGTCGGCTGGGATCGGGTTCCTCTTGATCCAGCCTCCATTTGCATAGAGGAAAAAATCCTGCGTCGGCGCGACCGTTGTATCCATGTTTACAGAAAGAGCATCTTTTTTATGAACGACCGAATCGTTTTTGTCCGAAGTGCCCTTGACGATATTGCTGTTGTTGCAGGCTAATGCCAGGGTTGAAACAACAACTGTCAGGAAGAATAAACGCATGATGTCTTGTTTTTAATCAATAAATATAAGCACACAATACTTTTAGTTTTGTTACCGTTCATAAATGGCCTGACAGAGGTTTATTTGCCTTTTGATCTGTTAAAACCGGCCTCATATTTGCGTTTACTGCTCAAACCACCCTAATGCGAAAAGTTTTGATCGTTTTCGTCTTCTTCTTGTTGACGAATTCTTCCCATGCACAGTTCCAGGTTGGAATATTCGGAGGCGTTGCCAATTACCAGGGCGACCTCGTGGACCAGGCATTTCAAAGTCCGCGCGGCGCTGTGGGTTTTACGGTCAATTATGAAGCATCCGGACGACTCAGCCTCAGGGGCGGCTTCACGTATGCAAAGCTTGCAGGCGCCGACAGCCTCAGTAAAAAAGCGGATTTGCGTTTGCGCAATCTCAGTTTTCAAACTGCGATAAGCGAGCTTAGCCTGGTCGGGGAATTCAATACCCTAAATCTTGATGAGCGCCGCTGGTCGCCTTACGTGTTTGCCGGACTCGCCGTGTTCCATTTCAATCCTTATGCATATGATCGTACCGGAAGAAAAGTTTTTTTGAGGCCACTCAGCACCGAAGGCCAGGACCTCTCCGGTTATCCCGATAGTAAATCTTATTCGCTCACACAGCTCGCCATTCCTTTCGGCGGCGGCATCAAACTCAATGTGAATGATCGTGTGCGTATTGCTTTGGAGCTCGGTATGCGCAAACTATTCACTGACTATCTGGATGACGTAAGCGGAAATTATGCAGACCCCAATGACCTGCTCGCCGCAAAGGGACCGCAGTCGGTGGATCTATCTTACAGAGGGGATGAGGCACCGGGAGGCAATCTGAACTATCCCCTAAAAGGGGCACAAAGAGGTAGTCCGAAGTATAAAGATTTTTATTATATCACGGGGCTTCACCTCATCTACCGTCTGCCGGGAAGCACAAACAGCTTACGTGAAAATTCCTATTCAGGGAAGCTGCCAAAGAAGGGTCGCTACGGATGCCCTACAGTATTTTGAGACTTTCAAAGCGTGATTCGCGCAAAGGCACAATGATCCTTAATTCTGGATCAATGCATCCTGTATCGCCATTCAAAATTCAACATTTTGATAAGTCCTGTAGTGATACTTTTGTAGCTCCATGGCATACAAAAATCTTCACGAATTCATAAACATACTTGAAAGAGAAGGCGAGCTGGGAAGGATCAAAACTTTTGTTGACCCAAAACTTGAAATGGCGGAGATCACCGACCGTATCAGCAAAACAGCCGGAGGCGGCAAGGCCCTGCTATTTGAAAATACGGGCTACGACTTTCCCGTCCTGATGAATGCCTACGGTAGCGAGAGACGCATGTGCCTTGCACTGAACGTGAACAAACTCGACGACGTGGCGAAGGAAATTGAAAGCCTTTTTCATCTGCTCTCTTCTCCAAAAGAAAACATCCTGGACAAACTTAAATTATTGCCGAAGCTGAACCAGTTTGCAGGATGGATGCCCAGGGTAAGAAGCGGAAGAGGCGAATGCCAGCAGGTTATATGGCAAGGAAGTGACGCCTCCATCGAACGCCTCCCGGTGATCACGTGCTGGCCGAAAGACGGAGGCCCTTTTGTTACGCTTCCCATTATACATACAAAAGAGCCAAACACGGGCGTGAGGAACGTTGGCATGTATCGCATGCAGGTATTTGGCCCGCAACTCACCGGCATGCACTGGCACAAGCATAAGGTTTCTGCACGCCATTTCAATGAATATAAAAAATCCGGGAAACGAATGCCCGTTGCGGTTGCCCTTGGTGGCGACCCGGTATATGCTTATTCCGCTACCGCACCGCTTCCTGAAAATGTAGACGAATACATGCTCGCCGGCTTTCTGAGGAAGAAAAAAGTGGAACTTGTAAAATGCATTTCGCAGCCGGAGATCGAAGTTCCATCGGATGCCGATTTTGTGATCGAGGGATATGTCGATCCCGCGGATGAATTGATTTGGGAAGGGCCCTTCGGCGATCATACAGGTTATTATTCTTTGCCCGACTGGTATCCGCGTTTTCATATCACGGCAATCACGCACCGGCAGAATGCCGTGTATCCGGCTACCATCGTTGGAATTCCTCCTCAGGAAGATGCGTGGCTGGGAAAGGCAACAGAAAGAATTTTTTTGGCACCAATGAAAATGACCATGGTGCCAGAGATCATTGACATGGATATGCCCGTTGAAGGTGTCTTCCACAACCTTGTGATTGCGCAGATCAAAAAAGACTTTGCAGGACAGGGCCAAAAAGTAATGAATGCCATGTGGGGCGCGGGACAAATGATGTTCAACAAAATTCTTGTACTGGCCGACGAGCACACGAAGATCCAGGATTATGAAAGCCTTTCCAGGTATGTATTCGCGCATATGGATCCCGCCACCGACATCAGCTTTTCACAAGGGCCGATGGACGTGCTGGATCATAGCTGCAGCAAACTGGGATTTGGAGGAAAGATGTGCATTGATGGAACAAGAAAATTTGAAGAAGAAATGCAGGATGACCGTATAATGGTTGACGCCGTATTGGATCCGCAGCAGCTGATGGACAATTTTGCGGAGATCAAAGGCGTAAATGATGGCCTGTTGAAAAAAGGCATTCCGGTTATTATTCTTTCCGTCAGCAAGAACCGCAAAGGACATATCAGGGACCTGCATTCGAAAATTGCTTCTCAGGCAGATTGCGAAGGAATTAAGATGATCCTCTATGTGGAGCACACGGTCGATCCTTCCGACCTTGCAGTGGCGCTCTGGCGATTCTGTAATAACCTGGACCCGAAAAGAGATGCCACGCTCGTTCAACGGCCCTCGACCAGAGAACCCGGAAAAGTTTTTGCCTGCATGGGCTTCGATGGAACGATCAAGACAAAAGAGCTCGATCAGTTTCAGCGCGACTGGCCGAATATCATTGTTTCCGACGAAGCGACGATCACGGCAGTGGATGCAAAATGGCCTTCGCTGGGCTTGGGTGGATTCCTTCCTTCCCCTTCCTTAAAATTCAGGAGCCAGCTGTATGGAGAGGAAGCGGTGGTGCGGCACTGACCCTGCCAGCATTGTATGGCATTGCAGATACAAATCGAAATGCGATAACTTTCATTTCCGGAAAACTGGTTTCGAATTTTTTTACCGATACAATTCAACTCATTGAACGCTTCAGGGATTCACGTTTTAATGACCGGCGCAGGGGCACCCGGCGCTGCGGGCATCATTCATTGTTTGAGACAGGATCCATCGGTCCGGCTCACCGTCGCAGATGCTGATCCGAACGCGATTGGAAAATATCTGCACGATGATTTTGTGCAGATCCCCAAAGGAGATGATGCAAGTTTTACAGAAAAGTTATTGGAGATCTGCAAGTCGAAACAGATCAGCGTCATTCTTCCCCTGGTAACGAAAGAACTTTTTCCTTTGTCAGCAAACAAACAGGCATTCGCTGCTAGCGGCACCAACATTGTCGTCTCATCCGAGCACGCGATCCGCATTGCCAATAACAAGACAGAATGTTATCGCTTTCTGCAATCAAAAGGAATTGAAGTCCCGTCTTTTTTCGTAGTGAGAACGGTTGACGAATTCATACATGCGGCGGCAGCGCTTGGGCATCCGAAAAAATCATTTTGCTTCAAGCCGTCCATCTCCAACGGCAGCAGGGGCGTAAGGATCGTGGATGATTCCTTCGACGAGTCCTTTCACCTCTTTCATGAAAAGCCTTATAGTCTTCATATTGGCTACGCACATGCCGTGGCTATACTTTCATCCAGGGCGTTCCCCGAATTGCTCGTGAGTGATTATTTGCCTGGTGAGGAATATTCCGTCGATTGTCTTGCCGACAGCGGGACGGCCCTCCTCATCGTACCAAGGCTAAGGAAAAAGACGATTAATGGTATCAGCGTTCAGGGAACATTTGTAAACGATGAAGCCATCGTGGACTATTGCCGGAAGATCATTGAATCGATAGGCCTTCACGGAAACATCGGCATCCAGCTCAAAATGACGGAACACCATAAGCCACTGCTGCTCGAGGTCAATCCGCGGGTACAGGGAACTATCGTGGCGGCGCTCGGTGCCGGCGTTAACCTGCCCCTGCTCGCCGTGCGTCAGGCGTGCGGTGAACAGATTGAACAAAAAGATCTGCAGGTGCGCTGGGGCGTCGGATTTTCGCGTTACTGGAAGGAAGTTTTTTTCGATGCTTGTTAAAAATAACTGACGAGCTAAAGGATATCCGATTGAAGATGTAAATTGCCTTCATGAAGAGATCGTTCTGGCTGACCATATTTGCAGCTATTGGATTTGCGGCCTGTAGCCAGGCCCCGAAAACGAAGACAACACTTTCCGGACCTGGCAATAACACATTGCTCTGGCGGATCACAGGCAGGAACCTCGAAAAGCCATCGTACCTCTTCGGCACCATGCACATGATTTGTGCCAACGACATAGAGCTTAGCGACAGCCTTAGGAACGCTATAAAAAATTCAGACAAGGTGTATCTCGAACTTGATATGGATGACATGTTCCAGATGCTCGGCGCCATGTCGCACATGACGATGCGCGATGATACAACACTGGCCGACCTGCTCAGCCGTGATGAATATAAAAAAGTGAAAGACTATTTTGAAGACCACAGTGGTCTTATGCCTTTTGCCATGTTAGAAAAATTCAAGCCCCTGCTCATCGAATCCATGGTAATGGAACAATCAGCCGGGTGTGAAAACATGATCGTGATGGAACAGCTCGTAATGCAGGAAGCAAAAGAACACGGAAAAGAAATTAAAGGGCTGGAAACAATGGATTACCAGCTGAGCATATTTGATAGTATTCCATATCAGCTACAGGCGCGGCAATTGGTAAGATGGTAGAGAATGCCGATAAGAAAACGGACGAGGATGATATGAAGATGCTTACCGACGCGTACCGGATGCAGGAGCTCGATAAAATGGACGAGCTGACTAAAAAGGAAGACATGGGCATGCAGAATTTCACAGATATGTTATTGTATAACCGCAATGCCAACTGGGCGAAGAAGCTGGAAGGCCTCATGGCAAAAAATTCTCTGGTGGTGGCAGTTGGTGCGGGTCATCTTCCCGGCGACAAAGGCGTGATCTCCCTGTTGAGAAAAGCCGGTTATAAAGTGGAACCGGTGAAAAACGATATGATCAAAAAGAAGTCGAAGGAGATCTGAGCACGAATTTGTTAATCAGCCTTTCCTTGCGCTGGCTAACCGACTTAAAAAGAAACAGGATCCCATCCGCAAATAAACATGATGAAATCCTGTTTTAGTATCAGAATTGTTCAAGACCGGAGAAAAAGAAGCTGCCTTCAATCGCTGCGTTTTCATCACTGTCGCTTCCGTGAACCGCATTTTCCCCCACCGATTTTGCAAATAATTTCCTGATGGTACCGGCATCCGCTTTCGCAGGGTCTGTCGCGCCGATCAGCTTGCGGAAGTCGGCCACTGCATTATTCTTTTCAAGGATGGCCGCAATGATCAATCCGCTGCTCATGAAGTCAACGAGCTCCCCATAAAAAGGCCGCTCTTTGTGGACGGCATAAAATTCGCCGGCTTTTTCTTTTGACAATCTTGTTTGCTTCAAGGCCACAATGCGGAATCCGGCTTTAATGATCTGGTCAAGTATCGCGCCTGCATGTCCACTCTTCATGGCATCGGGCTTGATCATGGTAAAGGTTCTGTTGTTCATTCTTTAGATTTTCAAATTTCGCCGCAAAAATAGGGAGTAAGTTTGAGTTCGG
>DATMHB010000278.1:0-2520 GCA_035555175.1 Flavisolibacter sp.
CGAAGGCAGACGGCTCTCCATCAGCTGATCCTTGATCTGCCGCTGCTTTGCAGAAGTTCTGAAAAAAATTTTGAGCAAGTCGCTGATGTAACGGTTGAATCCATTTCTGATAGCAGCGAAAATGATCAGCAGCGCAATGATCGAATAAAATGTAGCTTCCTTGCCCTGCCAGTGTTTAACGGTTATAGAATAACGGATAGGATTTGTAAAACGAAAAAATGGGTGACCCGCGTTCCTCAAGCTATCAGCGCTGAGGATCACGACCGGGGGAACATCCGGATTCCTGAATCGGCTCAACCGTTGGTGCTGCAACGATGAAGAATCCTGCCTGACGACGGGCTTCCTGGGAATCCGCTTTTTAACGGGAGCCGGTATGTGCACTGCCGTATCGGGAGGAGCAGCCGTCGCGGAGTCCTGGGCCCGGAGCATCTCTCCACTCAGCATCATTACAATAAAAACAAAATACTTCATCATCGTAGCTTGCAAAAATAAGTCAGCACGTCGTTGATCAGAAATAACCTGCAAAGCCCACATGGACTTTCGATTGGCGCAGGTTGATTTGCGTATCATCTCTTGTTCCTACGGCCCAGGCAAGATTAATCATTCCAGCCTTCGTTTCAAATGAAAGTCCGATGCCTGTTCCAAAATACGCATGATCTTTTTTTATTTCCAGCTGGTGCTTTCCCCACCCTCCATCGGCAAATGCAAAGAAGAAAGAGTTTAACCCCATTCGGTACCGGTACTCCACGGTTCCAATTGCATACTGGGATACATACTGGCTCTCCTCATCGAAACCACGCAACAGCTTTATTCCGCCGATCTGAAAAAGTTCATTACGGAAATAATTCGCACTCTCATAAATGCCGGCATTCATTGCCAGCCTGATGGTACTTTGTGCGCCGAATGGAATAAAATGCGCCGCGGTCCCCGTCGTTCTGAACTGAAATGCATTCAGCCTGACAGTATCATATAAATGCCCGTAATCAAAAGAGGGATCTGACGGATCCTCGATCTCCAGTATTTGATTATTCTTTTTGATCTTCTTTGCTCCTGCCGTTGCCGTAACCGTCAGTTCGTTTCCTTTCCTGGGATTAAATGCGAGATCCGTATTCTGAAAACTATAGCCAAGACCCAGGTTGATAGAACTCACATCCGCTTCCCTTGGAAGCTTTCTTGTTTGCATAACAGCGGCCGTGTTCACCACACTTACGATGGACTGTCTTCTCTGAAGGAATACCCGTACTGTTTGTCTTTCTTCCAGCCTGTACGAAGTACCAAGGTTCATCGTTACATTCAGGAAAGCGCTATCTTTTTTGTACATGTCAAATGAAAAATTGAGACCAAAAGGTGAATGAAAGGCATAGGGCTGATCGAACAAAATATTGAGCCGTGGTGATTTCTGCTGCAATTGTTGCCATATTAAGCCAATCGTTTCGCCCGAGCCTAACGCATTCCTCAAAAGAACGTTGGCGTCGACGGTAAGCATAAGTTTCTGGTTGCCTGTCAGCTGGTCGCTATTGGGTTGCAGTCCAATGAGCACGTTCGCCTGGCTATTTTTTTTGGCCTTCAGATAAAGATTAAGGATCGATCCTCCACTGAGCAGCGTAAGGTCCGGCGAGCGCTCCTCCTGCAAATAGCTGATCGAAGCGATCTTTCTGGAAATGCCCTCGAGCTTTTTCCGATTATACAGCGAACCATCAGGAAGATCAAGATAGTTTTGCAGAAATTCCTTCCGAACCTTTACATCGCCATGAATACTGATGCTGTCGATTTTGTAAAGAGGGCCGGGGTCTATCTTCAGTAAGGCATTTACTTCCCTGCCATTGATACCAATGCTGTCGAGATAAACCTTTCCGAACGGATGTCCGTTTTCTTCGAGATAATCGAGGATCTTTTGCTGCCACAATTTTAAAGAAGAAAGGTCCAGGCTTCCCGAGAATTCGTGGCGTGGAAATCTTACAGCATCAAGAACCATTTCATCTGAAGGTCTCGTTTCCACTTTCGCCCATCGGTACTGCTCTCCAAGAAAAAGCGTTACGATGGCTGACGATGAATCCAGTCGCATACTGTCAACTGAAGCGGTTAGATAACCCTTCGTTCTTAATTCTGCCGGCAATTGCTGAATATAGAGGCCAGCATCATTCCGGGACGTAAAGGTTTTTTGCAGCAGGCCCTTTTGATCATTGATGCTGTCCCCTTCTGGCGTTTTATACCTGATGCCATATGTCTGTCCATTGACAACGCAGAAGGTTGTTAAAAAGACAATTACTGCAGTCAGGTGTTTTAACTTCGCCATCAATTCATTTATTCTTCGGATGAGATGGCCGGGGCTTTGGTTGCACAGGATGGTGGCTTGCCGGCCGCACGATCATCTGCTCAAGGCACATCTTTTATCCGACGCACTCAAAATACAACGAAGTTGGCAGGAATTTATTTGCATATCCCTTTTTGTAAACAGGCGTGTACTTATTGCAATTTTCATTTTACAACTTCCCTGCGTTACAAGAATGAACTAATAGA
>DATMHB010000279.1:0-2083 GCA_035555175.1 Flavisolibacter sp.
CGGATCCGTTCCTTCCAGCACGAGCTTACGGTGCCAATGCAGGATATCGCCGCATCTGTAGGATTGACCTATAAGCATGAAGAAAATCAATTTGTAGAATTCAACCGGGAACCCCTTATTCCGCATATGGTATCTACGGAAGGACCTGCACTTGCCATTGCCGATATAAATCATGATGGCTTGGAAGACGTTTTCGTAGGGGCATCAAAAACTTTTCACAACGCAGTTTTTCTTCAACAGGCAAATGGCAGCTTTCTGCGCACCGTGCAACCGGCCATGGTGGCCGACAGCATGTACGAAGACGTTGACGCAGTATGGACTGATGTGAACAAAGACGGACATCCCGACCTGGTGATTTGTACGGCGGGCAATGAATACTATGGCGAGGACGAACATTTACTGCCACGCGTTTACATCAATGATGGCAAGGGTCAGCTCACGCGGCTGCCCGACGCTTTTAAAAATTTGTACAATACATTTTCCTGTGTGGCGCCGGCAGATTTTAATGGCGATGGCTTCCCTGACCTATTTGTAGGAGGAAGGGATGTCCCCTGGGAATATGGGCAACCGCCCAATTCTTATCTGCTGCAAAACGACGGCACGGGAAAGTTCGTCGATGTAACCGCAAAATATGCAAAGGAACTTTCGCAGTGTGGAATGGTCACGAGTGCCAAATGGCTCGACATCGACAGGGATGGAGACCAGGATCTCCTCATCAGTTGTGAATGGGGCGGCATCTATGCCTTCATCAATCAGAAAGGAAGCTTTACAAAGAGAACACTAACCGAGAAAAAAGGCTGGTGGAATTTTGTATTACCCGTTGACATAGATGGTGATGGCGACATAGATCTGATTGCCGGCAACCTCGGACTCAACAGCAGGCTGAAGGCCTCCAGGGAAGAACCGGTGCGGCTGTATTACAATGATTTCGATAATAACGGCAAGAAAGAGCAGGTGCTCAGCTATTATGTAAACGGAAGGGAACTGCCGTTTGCTAGCAAGGATGAGCTGCAGAAGCAGATGCCGCTGATCAAGAAAAATTTTTTCTATGCGGGCGATTTCGCAAAGTCATCGATCGCTGAAATTTTCTCACAGGAAAAATTGTCGTCCTCGGTGCTAATGACAGCCGATTATTTTTCGAATGCGGTGCTCATTAACGATGGAAAGATGAATTTCACCACCAGGGCTTTGCCCTGGGAAGCGCAGCTTGCGCCGTACCGGGATGCAGCGGTGATCGATGCCAACCATGATCATCTGCCGGATATTTTACTCGGTGGAAATTTTTACGATAACAATATCGAAATGGGCCGGTACGACGCCGACTTCGGAACGATACTCGTCAACAAAGGCAATGGCAATTTCATTTGTGCTCACATCAACGGACTTCAGATCAAGGGGCAGGTGCGGCATATACGTGGGATCGAAGTGGCAAAAAAAGGAAAGGCGTATGTCCTCGCCAGAAATAACGACAGCGTGATGCTGATCGTGCCGAAGGCAACGGGGCACTGACAGGTGAGACAATTAAACGCGACGAGCGCAAAGAATACGCAAACTATCGCAAAGGTCTCATTGATTTGTCTTAGCGTTCGCAGCGTTCCCCTAGGTTTGTTTTTATTGTTGTAGGATTTCATTGCCTGTTTATATACCAATAGATTTGATCATGAAAGTGAAAAGAGTTGAGTGTCACATGCGTTTAAATTTTTAAAGGCGAAAGCCAATAATTGTAAACGAAACCATTCTATTGAGCGTCATTTATTATTCAAGATTTAGCATTCAACATTCAACATTATAACCTACATGCTCGGGTAGCAGATCCTCGTCTTCCACTTCGCCGTGTCCCTTTCCTTGCTGCGGTCCGTGATCAGTATTTCGAAAGGAATGGCAGGCTGCGATAAAAATCTGTCCTGCATATATTGCAACATGGCCTTGTGTGCCTGTATCAGCGTCCAGGGTCCGCCGGTTACGTCAGCGGCAAGAAAACGGTCCTTCATCGGCACCATTCTGCTGGTAAATAAAAAAGCATCGTTGGCTACTTCGTGGTCTACGCAAATAGCGATCATCGTCTCATATTGCCCATTGCTGG
>DATMHB010000280.1:0-3403 GCA_035555175.1 Flavisolibacter sp.
ATTTCATGAAAAAGCAACGGACGATTATATCATCACGGGAACCGCGAACTCGGTGGATGGTGATGTGACCGGCTTTCATGCGCCTGTGCCCGAGGCGCAGTGGGACACCGTTGATTATGTTGATGCCTGGGTGCTGAAAGTGGATAAGGGCGGTGTGCTTCAATGGCAGCGATGCATTGGCGGAACGAAAGAAGATTTTCTTTATTCAGTGCAAAAAGCGTCGAACAATGAATATTATCTGACTGGTGAAACCTGGTCATTGAACGGCGACATCCCAAAAAGAAACACAGCAAACTATTTTGATCTCTGGATCGTAAGAATAGGTTTCGTCAATGTGATCAAAGGAACCGTTTTTCTGGACGCGAACGGCAATGGAACAAAGGATCCTGATGAATCGTATTTTACAAATGCTGTCGTTGAATCGCGCAAGGGTAATGAGGTGAAGGCTTCTGTTCCCGGAACGGGACTATTTATTAACGAAGTAGATACCGGTCAATATACCACAACCGTGATCCCCGGCGCACCTTACTTCAACGTTGTTCCTGCACAGGCCACAAGCAATTTTGGCACATATTTCAATTCAGATTCGTTCAGCTTTGCCGTGCAGCCTATCCCCAATAAGAAAGACCTTGAGATCAGTGCCATTGCAGTAACGCCGTCGCGGCCCGGATTTTCTACAACCTACAGACTGTTTTATAAGAACGCGGGCACGGTTGCCTTTCCCGCTTTTTCCATAGCATTCAAAAAAGACAGCCGTATCAATCTTGCGAATGCAGTGCCCGTGATCACTACTTCAAATGGCGATACCCTGAAATGGGATCTCACCAACCTCAACCCCGGTGATACAGGATCCATTATGTTGCAATTCAATGTAGCTGCACCGCCCGCGGTAAATGTAGGCGACACGCTGGTGTCGACGGCTATCATCGGTCCCGCCGACGCGGATGAAACTCCACAAAATGATACTGCGGTATTAAAACAACGCGTGGTAGGATCATTTGACCCGAACGATAAAACAGAAAGTAATGCCGGTATCATTCCTTCTTCGTTTATCGCGGGCAATTATTCGCTGCAGTACACCATCAGGTTCCAAAATACCGGAACAGATACCGCATTCAATGTTTCGGTGCGCGATACACTGGATGCGCAATTGGATTGGAGCACGCTCGAAATGGTGACGGCAAGTCATCCTTATTTACTTACCATCGACAATAATAATCAGCTGACCTGGCAATTCAACAATATTGCGCTGCCCGACAGTAACGTGAACGAACCATTGAGCCATGGTTATATCGTCTTCCGCATCCAGCCGGCGAACACGGTGGCAGTGAACGACCGGATCCCGAATACTGCTTCTGTTTATTTCGATTACAATTTACCGGTGATGACGAATAATGCGTCAACGCTTGTGCAGGATAATTTTTCTGTGCTGCCGATGAAGCTCATCACCTTCAGCGGACGTTTGCTGGATAAGAAAGTGCACCTGTACTGGAAGGCCGAAGACGCAAGTGAAGTAAAAAATTTTGAAGTGGAGCGCAGCACGGACGGAAGAAACTTTTCCAAGGTGGGAACGAGAGCGCCGGCGGGATCTGCGGTGGCGGAATATTCATTTGATGATGAGGTGTCGACGTTGTCTTCGGAGAAAATCTTTTACCGCTTGCGGATCGTTAACAAGGCAGGAGGATTTTCTTATAGTGAGATCATCATCTTAAAAGACCGCAGGACAAACAGGGGAGAGATGCTCTTCTTTCCGAACCCGGCGCGACACGAAGGATTCGTGTCTTTTTACAGCGTGGGCAATGGCACGGCGATGTTACAGGTGATCGACGTTTCAGGCAGGCCGGTGCTGCACCAATACAATGAGGTGTTCACGGGCTCAAATGTCATATCAGTGAAAAATTTAATTAGACTGAAGGCCGGCGTGTACATGATCAAACTGATCAATGGAAAGGAGCAGTACGTATCACAATTTATCGTTCATTAGTATGCGTAAATAACCGGGTGAACCGGATGTTTATAAAATATTAACCAAAATCAATGCCGGCACTGCGTTTAGGCATTGCATTTGTTTAATCATTCCGTTCGATTCCCGTTTTTAGGATCCCGTTTTGATCCGGCCGTAAGGCTTATGAAAGACACCTGGGCAAATTGGACATTGGGCTCTTTGGAGCCCATTTTTATTTTCCGCGCGCGTCATAGACAAATTTATTTTCACTTTTTCCTACTGTGTCTTTCAGCGGATCGTGAAAATTGAAATACAATCCTCCTATAGATCCGGCTACTGTGATCAGATAAAATAAGAGGCTGATCACGACACCGGTTTGCGGCTCGAGGAGAAGCAGGCGCGCACCTTCTGCGAAAACAAATTCGCGTGTGCCAAGTCCGCCACCGAGCGAAACCGGCAGAACCGAGATCACAGCGGAGCAAAGAAAGATAAAGATCCATTCGTGCGCACTCAAAGGAATGCGGAGACTTAGCAGGATGCAATAAATGCACACTACCTGGCAGGCCTGCACCGCAAGACCCCATAGCAGCGTAGGCCAAAAGCTGGAAAAAAAATCCTTTAGCAGGAAACGGATCACCACATAGAACAGCGTGATGGCGAACAATGCACCTGCAATAAGCAGGCTATCGTACAGCCGTTCTGTAAAAACAACAACCCCATATACAGACAGGATAATTCCAAGCGCGAGAACGCCGCTGAAACGATCGAGCAATACGGCGGCAGAAGTTTTTTTATACGGAGCCGAATACCTGCGGTTCAACAAGATCACCTTGTAAGCATCGCCGCTGATGGCGCCCGGCAAAAAAAGATTGTAAAACATGCCCAGCCAGTACAGCTTGATATTTTTCCATGCGGGCAAACGAAGATCGATGTTGCGGAAATAAATATTCAGACGCACCGCAGAAAGCAGCTTTGACATGATAAAAAATAAAAGGGCGATGATAAGGAACAAAAGCTTCGCGCGCACAAGAGCGGCAAAGGCCCTCGAAAAATCGATCTTTACAGAGATATACCAGAAGCAGAGTGCTGTAATGGCCAGCTTGAGCAACAATTTTACAATCCGTCCTGCCGTTGATTCCTTTTTATCCGGAAACTGTTCCTGTGACATTCATTACATTTAATCCGGTGCAAGTAAATCCAAAGCAATGAATAAAAAAATTACCGCCCTGCTGCTTTGTCTTTTTGTAATGGCTCAGATCCATGGGCAGGAAGTTCCCATTAAAAAAGGCATGGTGCTTCATAAATCCGCAAAATTAAAAAAGGGTACCTACCGCATCGAAGGAGGCAGCGATTTTGCACAGCCCATCATCGTGATCGAGGGGAACAACATCGTGGTTGATTTTTCCGGCACCGTGCTGGACGGCAGCATGCAAAGAATGCCGGATGCGTTCCGGGGCG
>DATMHB010000281.1:0-3254 GCA_035555175.1 Flavisolibacter sp.
ACAGGCCAAGCGTTAAACCGGTTGCTATAAGCGCAGTTGCCACGTAACGCCAATCCGTTAAGCCTGCGGGAGGAATAGCACCAATGCAAAGGTCACGAATTATTCCTCCGCCGCAGGCTACAGTGAATGCAAGGGCACAAACGCCGAACACATCCAGCCCTTTCAGCCTCGCTGCTGTGGCGCCACTGATCGCGAATGCGAAAGCTCCGGCAAGATCAAGGAAACTATAAAGCGAGTGCAGTTTATCCATGTAATTAAATACTATCTAACATCAAGCTTTTTAACCATTTCATCAGTAATCGGATTGCTGTAAATGCCATAAGCATTAACAAGCAAGCCCTTAACTTTATCGTCATTAGAAGAGATGGCGTACAATATCGCTGCATCCGAGGGATTACTTGCCCCTTCAAACCGGAAATAGTCGTCAACTTTAAAATCTTTCGCAAAAACCTTGAAGTCGCCATTACGGCACTCAAGGCAATTCTGCTGAAGATTGAAGTCTTCGGTATAGCCTTCCTTTCTCAATTCGTTCATCGTTTCGGAAAGTGTAGTATACGATTTCATGGCTGTATATTTTATTGAATGCTTTCCTAATTGCGCCTGCTTCATTTTTTGTCTTCCACGGGCGGGAGAAAATCATTTAAGAATGTTCGTGGCCATCGGTGTTCTTAATCAACCAGAACCCTGTTTTCAGCATGGGCATTTTGAACATTGCTACGCAAGCGTCAGTAACAAAGTGCCGGGGGTAAAGAAGGATCTCCGAAAGCAATGTTACCAATGGGAATACTTTGTCATAGGTTGGATTAGGGTCATTTGCAAACCAGTAAAAATTAGAAAGCCAGGTCGCGCTGATACACCGGCCTTGGAAACTGATCTTATTTTTGTTCCGGCTTTTCAAGTTGTGTCCGCGTTTGAACACAAATATGTTTCCATTGCATGTGCGAGAATAGTATTGTAAGCGTGCATCTGGCTCCGATCTTTTATGTTTGTACCAGCCACTATAGTAAGGCCGGGCTTAATGATGAGGAATGAAATGGAGCGAATTATTTTGCAAGATGCGCTCTTAACATCCAGGCCATCTTCTCGTGTTTTTCCATCAGCCCGGTAATAAAATCACTGGTGCCTGCATCCTTCCATTCCTCATCAAAGCGTTCGATATTTTCGCGCAAATGAATGATGATCGCCTCATGATCTGCCAGCAATGATCTCATAAAGCCGGCACTATCGTTTTTTGCCCTCGTTTCCTCCGAAAGATGCGTTTCTGCTAAAAATGCGGCCAGCGTGGCTTCTGCAAAATGACCTATTGTCCGGATGCGCTCCGCAATATCATCGATCAGTTCCTCCAGTTGTTTGTATTGCTCTTCAAAGAACCGGTGGATAGTGAGAAAATCAGGACCTTCAACGTTCCAGTGGGCCCGCCGCGTTTTGATATACAATACATGTTCGTCCGCGAGCAGTGTATTTAATGATTGGGCAATTTCCGCGCTGTTTGCAGATTTAATTCCGATTTCGGTTTTCATGATTCAAAATTTAGTTATGTTGAATATTTTTTGATGGAGAAATCTAGATAGGATCAATACGTTGGCTCATCTCAATAATTATATAAAGTTCGGGATGGAAAGAAGGTCATAATCCGTTTAAGGCTGAAGGATTTTCGCGCTGGTTCTGAACAAATGGTGATCGCAATGAAGGCTTTATTATCGGTTTGTCAAGCTTGGCTGACGTTGGCGGATCTGATTACTGGGCCAGTCCTATTTGTTTCATCATCGCCTGGTTATCCCAGAAAAGGTATTCTTCTATCATTTTATCGCCCTTCCAGTGTCCAACGGTACACATGCTCAACCTGAATTTCTTGTTTGTTGGAGGGATTGATTTTCCATTTCCCAGATCCATCGGCTTTGAAAACGTTCCCTCCATGGTGCCAATGACGGTCGTCCAGTCGCCGGTTCCAAATTTTACCGGATGTTCAAAGATTTTTGTATCCGGCGCAAATGCGAACAGGGGTGTGAGCATATTAATATGCTGCGGAAACAGCCCGGTTGTAGTAGTCCCGTCCGGATAGTACACTTTGATATCAGCAGCGTGACTAATGGCAAATGAATCCCATTTTTGATTGCTGTAGAACTGAAAGTCGAGAGAGTCAAAGCGGCGCAAACGTTCTTGCGTTAACCTGTCATTTTTGTTGGAAAAAGAGTCCTCGGTTCCTGTGTTTGTTGATGAAGGTGTTCGTGAGTTGTTACAGGCAGCACACAAAACGCATACTGCGAGGGTCGAAAGCAACGCCAGTGGCAATAATTTTTTCATTGCGTTGAATTTAGTAGTTAAAAAACGGGGTACTACTAAGGCTGCTTTCTTTGGGGCTGAATCTGCCTTTCGAGTGGCTTTTGAACGAATTTTGTAATAAAAAAAGCCGGGGAGAGGATTTTATACAAGAAAGGTACGAAGCTATCATGTGGCGCGTACCCATTAACATAAAAATAGCCGCTTTAGGGTCACAGCTATTTTGAACGGCCTGACGTTGAATCATCCGATCATGAAATTTACTACATCCGGGCCAGGGCCGGCCATGCCTCAGTCCGTCTTCTTTTTCGCTGTTCCCGTCGCCAGTTGTTTGATTTTAGGGGCGCGCACTGTTGACTATCAATGGCGGCATCCAAACCTGCGGCAAAGCTGTGCCGAAGTGATCCTGTTTAGTAAAATAGTCCATCTTTTTGCTAAAACAAGTCATTGTTGCGCTTTACACGGAAGCCTAATTTTAGAAATGAGTCTCTGAACAGGCGCCTCGTCCGTTCAATTGTTTTGATAATTCACAGGCTATTGGATAGAGATCCTGCTTTTTATCATGACAGGCCAATGAATTATTGAAATTGTGATGCTCATTAATTCCGGAAAGTATGATACGATTGTTTTGCATTTTCTCCATCCTTTCTGCTTATTTGCCGTGCCTGGCCCAAAAACCTGTGCGTGCAACTGCCAAGACAGTTGACATCATTCTGGCTTCTCCCGGCAATGCAAGAATTGAATTTGGCGCATCAAGGCTGTCGGCGGCATTAAAGGAGCGGGGATTTGCGGTAACCATTGCTCAACAGATTAAAACTTCGCGAAATAAATATTCTATTATCGTCGGCACCTTCGATAACCCTTTTATCGAGACCGCATCGGCGCGTTACCATCTTGAAAAGGGCAAACGGTCCGCGGAGGGTTTCACGATTTCGTCCTCAAATGAACACAACATCATTATTGCCGGCAATGAC
>DATMHB010000282.1:0-2073 GCA_035555175.1 Flavisolibacter sp.
TCTCTCCTTTTATAAAATTAAATAGCGATCACGCACCAGCGTGATCGCTATCGCAAGTATTATGCAAAATCTTTTTTAGAGGCCGCTGAGCGTAAGGCCAATGGTCAGGGGTCTTATGGTTGGGGCAAAGCCTTCCTTGAAGATCGGCGTGATGGCATATGAGGTAAACAGGGAGAAATGTCCATAGCCTACTCTGAACATGCCTGACAGTCTCGTCTTATTAAAAAAGCGCTTGCTGTTTTCTTTCATGATATAATCCAGCACGGTGTTGCCTGCAGCGTTCTCGAGGTTCTTGCCTTTCACGTGTGCGCTCAGCAGCGTACCCACCTTTACGCCAAGGGCAAATTTTACACTCTTTGCATCGTCGGCGGAATTGGTCCTGTAGCGCAATTCGATCGGCGCCTCGAGGTAAGCCGTGTTGAGCTTGTATTTTTTGAAATGAACGGTATCCGAAACATTTTTGAATACAAGTTTGGATGTGGCGTCCTTGATGCCAACGGTCATCTTATCAAAGTAAATGTTGTCCGATCCGATACCCGGGCCGATGGCCACGCTCCAGTGCGGATTTGTCTTGAATGGAAAGTCCAACATCAGATAAATATTGAAGGTGCGCGGGAAACCTTTCGTTTTGATGGAGTCGGGTTTGCCGGTCCATGTAGTGTAGCCAAGCTGCATCAGAAAATGATCGTTCGACCTGCCGGGTGCATATTTCTTCGTAGTCGTCGTTTTTTTTGCCGTGGAGTCGTTTTGCGCAAAAGCAAAGTGAACCAGGCAAAAAGCTAAAGCGGTCATCAGGATTCTTCTCATAACAAGTGTTGAAGAGAGCAAATGTATTTTTGAATCGGTTAATGAAAGGTTAAACAGAATTTTCCAAAAGCGATGCGAAGGTAAGTAAGGGCCGCTAAGGAGGGCAATGAAGTTTTTGTTACACGAAAGGACCGCATTGCTCCCGCGGTGTAATTCCATTTTGCTGTGCTTACTTTTTATAAAGGCCGGAAAGGAACAGAAAGGGTAAGAGCGACTGAGCCCACCTACGCCAGGGCTTCAGCGGACAGGGCCCACCTACGCCAGGGCTTCAGCGGACAAGACAGGGAGCGAGGGAAAAAGTCAGAGCGAGAAAGAGCGAGAGCGAGGGGCAGTAGCTCCGCCGCGGCAGGGGTGCTTTAAGTAGTTTGCCTTTTACCTTTATCGCTGGCGAACTTTGCGCCTTTGCGTCTTTGCGTGAAACCGATCGGTGGATCCTGCCGGGTTCGAACCAGCGACCCTCTGATTATGAGTCAGATGCTCTAACCGACTGAGCTAAGGATCCCGCTTCCGGAGAAGCAAAAAATATGATGATGTGTTCTTTCGAATTGCGCCGGCCCCCGGCAAAGGGGCCAAAAATAATAAAATCAGGTCTATTTTATTTCTTCGAAATCTATATAATCGCCACCACCTGCTTTGGTGCCCTGTGTTTTGGCGCCGGCAGCCGAATTCTTCTCGAATTGTTCAGTATGCTGTTGCATCCGCTGGTTCATCTCCCTGAAACTTTTCTTTATCCTCCTGGTGGTCCTGAACAACGGCAGCGCGAAATCAAAGACCAGTTTATAAGCCAGGTAAAACAGGAAGGCATAAAAAAGAAACCTTAAAATCATAATAAACAAAGGTACAATGGGGGTTTTATCGAATCTTAATTTGGAAGGTATTTAACGTTTGTCTTACCTTTGCCCAGGTAAAGTTAATGTAGGAAGGGAACGAGAACGTTCCCTTCTTCTTTTAAAATATGCAAACGGAAGCTCAAATTGAGGCGATTAAAGAGAAGATCAGGGCTTTGCTGGAGCGTCACCCTTCGCATTTTCTGGTAGAGATCAGGATCAAGCCCACGAATAATATAAAAGTGTTTATCGATGCAGATGAAGGCGTGATCCTTTCCGACCTGATTGATTACAACCGGAAGCTGTACAGGCAACTGGAAGAAAGCAAGATCTTTCCCAATGATGACTTTTCTCTTGAAGTATCCTCGCCGGGATTGGATGAACCACTGAAACTCTTCCGTCAGTATAAAAAGAATATTGGAAGATTTGTCGAGATCAC
>DATMHB010000283.1:0-4299 GCA_035555175.1 Flavisolibacter sp.
AGAGCGCCTGGTATGGATAATAAGTGTTGAGGGCGTCGTTGCCTACCCTGCCGTACGATGCTCTTAATTTGAGAGCGTTAACCCAGGTAATATCTTTCATGAAGGCTTCACGATCCAACCTCCATGCACCACCAACAGACCAGAAATTATCCCAGCGGAATTCTTTCTTGAACCTTGAGTTACCGTCCCTTCTGAGAGAACCAGAGAGGAAATATTTTCCGTCATAGTCGTAATTCACCCTTGACAGATAACTTTCAACCCTTGCTTTGTCAACAGAAGAGCTGACGCCGGTGGTCGTTGTGAAGTTGTCGAATTCATAATTGCCGGCAACGATCTGACTTGAGCGCGATGCGCTGAAGTTATCGATAAAAAGGTCGTAGTTCTCATGACCAGCCAACACAGCCAGATTGTGTACGCCGAAGCCCTTGGCATAGTTGAGCAACTGATTGAAGGTATAGCTTCTAACGGTTTGCATGGTCTTCGAAGCCCTTCCTGCAGGAGCACCATCGCCGATAAGATTGTTATCGTAAGTTGAACCATAATAGTTCGTCAGGTCTGTGCTGATGTTCGATGTGAACTTCAGTTCTTTTGTGAAGATGATATCTCCATAAGCCCTTCCACTCAACACGTTCCTTTTGTACAGGTTGTTGTTCAGCTTTGTTTCTGCTATCGCATGCCGTCCCGGAGAAGCGCCTGAAGGCCTATTAGGGATCCCCAGAGCACTCATGTTACCATAGTCATAGAATCTGTTGCCCGTTCCATCCAGCAGGTATTCTCCTGTGGTCTGGTTGTGCGCATACAGCGGATAAATTGGTCCCATACCCCTTGTAAAAAAGAAAGGGTTGATGTAAGCCGTGCTGCTTCCATCATTGGCCGTATTTGAATTGGTGATGGTACCCGAGAGGTTGATACCGGTTCTAAACCAATTGAGTGGTTGAGAATTTACATTCAGACGACCAGTGAATTTGCTCTGGTCGGATTTGATAATAAAGCCTTTTTCATTAACGTAGCCGAAAGAGCTGTAAAAATCGCTCTTGTCGTTACCACCGCTGTAATTCACAGAGTATTCTTCGCGAATGCCCTGTCTTACGAGGTCGCGGTTCCAGTCAAGATCATCAGCCCAAAGGAGTTTTGCATTGGGGTTGAGTGTTCCATCGGTGCGTACAATATCATTATTGGCAACATTGAACGGATTGTATCCCAATTGTGTTTTGATATTGTTCGTGGCGTTTTGGTTAGCCGTCGCCATGGCCTGCCCCGAATTATAATAATAGCTGTTGCGCAGCGCCTGCCACATGATAGGATAATACTGGAAGGCGTCTACCCGATCATATTCGGGAAGCGCTCTTGATGTATAGCCTCTGGTCACCCTGAAACCTACCTGGTTCCTGTTCTTCCTTCCTCTTTTAGTGGTCACGATAATGACGCCATTGGCGCCGCGTGCACCATAGAGTGCAGTGGATGCGGCGTCTTTAAGAACGGACACCGACTCGATATCATCCATGTTAAAATTGCTGAGGCCGCCATTGTAAACGGCACCATCAACAACATAAATAGGATCGCTGCCCGCGTTGATAGAACCGAATCCGCGAATGCGTACCGCCTGGCCGGAGCCTGGCTGGCCGTTAGCAGAAAGCGTTTGAATACCGGACGCAGCTCCTTCCAGAACGCCGGAAATATTTGTGATCGGGCGGTTCTTGAAGCTTTCGTAGTTGATCTGGGCTGAGGAGCTTGTGTTCTCGCCCTTCTTCACGGTACCATAGGCGATCACCACTACTTCGTTCATGTCGCGCGAATCTGAAGTCAATTGAACCGTGATGTTTGAGCGATTGGAAATGGCTACTTCCGATGATCCGAATCCAACGGATGAAATCACCAGCGTCGTAGCATTGGCCGGAACATTAAGAACATAGCTTCCATCGGCTGTTGTAGTGGTTCCGAGTCTGGAGCCCTTGATGGTTACCGATGCGTTGGCGATCCCGTTGCCTTTGTCATCAATTACTTTTCCCGTAACGGTGCGGGATTGGGCCAGGAGTTGCGCAGATAGCAAAAGCACTCCCAGCAAGAGGAACAGCAGTCTTCTCATGTGTTTATTTTAGATTAAGAATATACCAATGAAGGTTTCGGTCGGGTGCTGATTTTCCGTTGGGATGAGGATTGAATCCTATTAGACGGCAGTACGTCCTAAAAGGCTGCGCGAATATAGGGGAAGAATTCACTTTTTTTTAGGAACCAAAAAAAAATGGATTCAGATCATTACCAAGGTCGATTGTGTTGGCGGAACACATAAACAAAAAAGGCTGCCCATGCGGACAGCCTGAAAAAAGCAAGATGATCTATCAATAACCTGGGTTTTGCTGAGATCTTATATTAGGATTTGCATCCATCTCTGCCTGCGGAATAGGAAGTAACCTCCTTGGATTTGAATAAGCAATCGTCCTTGCTGCAGCAGGATAATTGGCACTGCGCACAACATCACGCTTCAGTCGCTGAAGGTCGAGATAACGATCGCCTTCAAATGCAAGTTCTTTTCTCCTCTCCGTAATGATGGCTTCAAATAACTGCGCTCCGGACGAAGCAATTGCCGGAGCCCCTCTTCTGCTCGTAATATAATTTACAAAAGTGAGTGCTGATGCCTCGTCGCCCGGCAATGAAGCTTCAGCTGCTATGAAGTACATTTCACTCAGTCGAAGAACTTTGGTATCGCTGATGTCAGATCCGAAGGTGCCGGGGAACTTATTGTTGGCGAAGATCGCAGGATTTCCGCCCCGTGTGCCTACAGTATACAGACTCTTTCTGATGTCGGCATTATCATAAAGCGCATAAAGATCATCGGAAACAAGCATGTCGCCATATCCGGCCTGGTTATAAATATTGGAAAGGCCATCAAAGCCGTTGTTCGCATTGGCATCCGCTGAAACTTCGAACAAAGTTTCCACCTTATCCGTTCTGGGTAAAAGGGTCGACCAGTAAGAAAGATAATTGGCCGAAGTAACCACGGTGAATCCGCCGTTGTTGATCACATCCACTGCGGCGGCTTTCGCATTTGCCTTGTCGCCCATGGTAAGGTACACTTTGGCCTGCAAACCTTTTGCAGCATATTTACTGAACTGCGAAGAGTTAATGTACTGTGTCATCAGGCTATAGGCCTGCGTAAGGTCGGAATTGATCAGCGCATAAACTTCGCTGACTTTCGAGCGCGTGGGCTTCAAATCGAAATCCACATGCGTAACTATGGGAACACCTAAGGCATTCGGATCATCTGTGTATGGCTTTGCAAAATATCGTACGAGATAAAAATAGCAAAGGGCCCTGATGGCGTAGGCTTCACCCTTGGTTTGGTTTACACTGGCGCTTGCGGCAAGATCAGCATTAATAATATTATTGGCGCGGAGGATAGCGGTATAGGCAGACCTCCAAAAACCGGTGATATTACCATCATTCACAGCCCAGCTATAAGTATTAAACAATGTATACCTTCCCGAATTTGTCAGCGAAACATAAGCATTATCTGCCATCAGATCACCGATAAGCGGAACTGTTCTTCCGAAAAAATCCACAGCGCGCAGACCTGAATAGGCACCTCTTAATGCAGCCTGAAGATCGGCTTCAGTGGCAAGGGCCTGGGCAGGTGGTACCGCGGTTGGCGGCAGTTTGGTCAAGAATTCTTTTTTGCAGGATGTAAAGAACATCAGGGCGAGGGTAAAAGCCGTGATGAATTTATATTTAGTAAACATGATAAACAAAGTTTTAAAGTTAGAAGCCAAGGTTTATTCCGATCGTCATGGTTTTCGGGATCAGCACATCAAGATTCGTCTGGCTTGATACACCCTGCTCGGGGTCGAAGCTCAGGTCCTTGTCCTTAACCCATGTCCACAAATTTGTGCCTCTTACGTACAGGAAGGCGCTGCTGATCTTTGCTTTTGACAACAACGTTTTCGGAATGTCGTATCCAACCTGGATATTCCGCAGGCGTATAAAATCTCCCTTGAACAGATAAAAAGTGGAGAAGCTCTGAAAGCTCTTATTACCTCCGTATATGTATTTGGGAACGCCGGTCAGGTCGCCAGGCTTCTGCCAGCGGTCAAGAATTCTTCTCACTTTATTAAAGCCAGGATTGAAGCCGGCACCTAAATAATAACCTGCCCATGTATCCTGCACATAGTTGCCAAACTGGTAGTTGAACTGTGCTTCAAGCGTAAACCCCCTATAGCTGAAAGTATTCGTAAGACCTCCGAAATATTTGGGCGATGCGGAGCCATAAGGAACACGCTGTGCGCTCGAATAATTATTCGTCGT
>DATMHB010000284.1:0-2286 GCA_035555175.1 Flavisolibacter sp.
TGATATCTATACCGAGGTGTTCTACCATTGTATTTTTTCCGCGCCGCTGCACGCTTTCAAGCGTGTAGCAGCTAAACCAGATTGGCATAATGAATTAAGGATCTAAATTAATGGTAACTGTGGTCAGTTGGGCACAAAGTTTTTTGCGGTTGTCGATGAATGCGCGTACAACCCGTTCCTCGAGGCAAGCAGTTGCCGTTGTAGTTGTGCCCAACAACAGTGTGAAGAAAGAGAGCGACTCGGAGGGGCAAAAAGAAAGGAAGCAGAAAGACAGGGCGAAAAACACAGTCCGTCTACGCCACTTCGGCGGAAGAAGCGGAATGCGGAGACGCCGCGGCTCCTCTCCGATCATTTCAAGGAACCACATCCAGCTCGCGGATCTCTTTCTTATAAGCCGATGGAAGTAAGATGGATTTTACAAGCCAGTCGAGGTTGATGCCCCGGATGAATTTGTAAACAGGAACAGCAGGCGACAGCCACGAATAACGTGAAAAGCCGAGCAGTTGTTGAACACGCGGCGGAATAACGAGGATCTGTGCCTGTTTCAGGATCTTATAGCGCGGGCCTCCAAGGTTTTTCCTGTACTGAAGAAAAAGGTCGACCGTGTATTTGCTTTTTTCCAGGTCGTCGGCCATATGGCGTTCACGAACCGGGAGCCATGATACATAATCGGCCGGCAATTCGTTCAAACCCATGCGATCGCCCAGCCGCTTAAAAACATTGTACACTTCCTCTTTTTCCACTGCTGATAATTTTCTTTCCAGTAATTCGAATGAGGCGATTGAATAATGGATAAGCATGAACAAAACATCGCGGTAAGCCCAGTCGGGAATTTTTGCACCGCGTGCCTGCTCTACACCTGAATGAATGGATGTGATCTTATCGATTGCCCTGAGGGCCTGCTCTCTTTCTGAAAACACAATACGCCTTGCATAGGTCACTGTTGAAAATAATCTTCCAATAGGATCAGCAGGAAGGCGGCCGGTGAAGTAAAGCCAGTCCACGGCTTTGTTCAGGGCAAACTCCGCTGCTGCTCCGGCAAAGATGAAAAGCACTGTATCGCTCTTACCCCAGATCTTGCGGACAATTGAATCCTCGCGCACAAAGAAATCCATAAGGCTGAATGAGCAATAAAGGTGCTATTTTTTTTGCATCCTTTCTGCTGATAAGGAATTTCGTACCTTTTATAGACTAAAACCATCATCATGAATAAAGGTATTTGGCTGCTCGGATGCTTTTTATTCTCTGTTCTCATCGCCGCAGCACAGGCCGACTACAAGGTCGTTTTCGATCTCACCAGTAAAGACTCGATAGACCAAAAGACAGTGATCCGCTGGTTGAACGAGGTCATTAAGGCTTCCCCCGACGCGCAGATGGAGGTGGTCATGTATGGCCAGGGAACGGCTATGGTTGTCAAAGGCAGGTCACTGGTAGCTGATGAAATTACCCGGCTTGCTGCTAACAAAAATGTGTCGTTCAGAGTTTGCGCTGTGGCGCTCAAAAATCAGAATATCGATCCCGGCCAGCTGTTGAGTGGCGTACAAACAGTACCAGACGGTATTTACGAAGTGATCAGCAAACAAAGGGAGGGCTGGGGTTATATCAAGGTAAAGAATTAACCTCCCAACATTTCTCGCTTACCTCTTTCAAATGGTAAGGTTGCTTGGTCTGTTCCGGTCGCACATCTGGAGCATGGTTTGCACTACGTGGAGCAGGTCGCGGTAAAGGGTCGGCTTTCTGAAAAAAGTACACGAATGTTTCTGACAAAGCTTTACATCTTCTTCTCTTGAAGAAGTAGTGAAGACCATAACCGGCAGGGACTTATATTGCGGCTTCGCTTTTAGCCAGCTGAGCACTTCCTTTCCGTCCATAACAGGCATGTTCAGGTCAAGAACGATGAGGCAGGGCAAATTGCTGCCATTCTTTTCAAGAAAAGCAATTGCATCCGAGCCGTTCTTCGCATGTTCAAGACGGTAATTGCCAGACAATTGCTCTAATGCCTCCTTCACGGATTCAAAATCATCAAAATCATCTTCTGCGTACAAGATATAGGGTTTGTTTCTGCCCGAGTCCATGAATTCTTATAGATATGTTTGACAAATGAAAAGATTATGCCAGCGGAACCGCTATCAGGTAACAGGCGAAAAAGAGGCCGGCGGTGCGGTAGGCTTTATCATTTCACTGAACAATTTGTAGAGAATAAATCCAAAACAGGCACCAAGCGTATTCAACAAAATATCATCTACATCAGCGCTCCTGAAGCTCGTTACAAGCTGTAGCAATTCA
>DATMHB010000285.1:0-8557 GCA_035555175.1 Flavisolibacter sp.
CGAATCGAAGACGATCGTGCACACACCTTAGCAGCTCATCAAATCCGGCGCAAAAAAAACCCGGTCTTTCGACCAGGTTTGAACGACATATCAATTACACCCTTTGCGGCTGCTCGGTCTTGGGCTGCGGCTCCACCGGCATCACATCATTCCGGAACACTACTACCCCATCAAACACGTCTACAAGCACCGGATGTAATTTATCTATGCTTCCTGCCAGGATTTTTTTACTGAGGGCATTTACAATTTCCTTTTGGATCAGCCTTTTCAAAGGTCTTGCCCCAAACTGTGGATCAAAGCCATTTTCGGCCAGATAGTCCACCAGATAGTCTGAAAACTGAAGCTGGATGCCGCTCTGTGAAACAATGTCCCTGAGCGCTTGCAGCTGAATTCTGATAATGCCCCTGATCTCGGACTTCATCAATGGTTGGAACAGAATGATCTCGTCAACACGATTGAGGAACTCGGGCCTTATGGTTTCACGCAACCTCACCATTACTTCGTTCTTTGTCCTTTCGACAATCGCGTCCTTATTTTTATCCGTCACGTCTGCAAAATTCTCCTGGATGATGTCACTTCCCATATTGGAGGTCATGATGATAATGGTATTCTTAAAATTCACCACTCTTCCTTTATTATCCGTGAGTCGTCCATCGTCGAGCACCTGGAGCAATACGTTCCAAACATCGGGATGCGCTTTTTCGATCTCATCGAGCAGCACCACCTGGTAGGGCTTCCGTCGCACGGCCTCGGTTAACTGTCCGCCCTCATCATATCCCACATATCCCGGAGGCGCACCCACCAAACGGGATACCGTATGCTTTTCCTGGTATTCGCTCATGTCGATCCTTGTCATCATGTGCTCATCGTCAAAAAGATAATCTGCAAGGGCTTTTGCCAATTCGGTCTTACCCACTCCTGTCGTACCCAAAAATATAAATGAACCGATAGGACGTTTGGGATCCTGCAGGCCCGCGCGGCTTCTCCTGATGGCATCTGCCACGGCGGTAATCGCTTCGTCCTGTCCAACTACTCTTTTATGAAGCTCGTCTTCGAGGTTCAATAATTTTTCACGCTCGCTCTGTATCATCTTCGACACCGGGATACCTGTTGCCTTAGCCACGCTTTCTGCAATGTCCTCAGCATCCACTTCTTCCTTCATAAGCCTGCGCGAATGTGTGCTCAGTTCATTGAGCTCAGCCTGAAGATCGGCGATAGACTTCTCCTGCTCCTTGATCCTGCCGTACCTGATCTCTGCTACTTTGCCATAATCGCCTTCGCGCTCAGCCTTTTCGGCTTCGAGTTTAAGGTTTTCAATGCCTGCTTTGGCATTCTGAATTTTTTCAACCAATTCTTTTTCTTCCTGCCATTTGGCTTTCAGCGTATCGCGCTCCACGGCCAGGTTGGCGAGGGAAGTATTGAGGTCCTTTAATTTCTCATCGTCATTTTCTCTTTTGATCGCTTCGCGCTCGATCTCAAGCTGGCGGATCTGTCTTTCCAGCTTATCCAGTTCCTCGGGCATTGAATTCATCTCGAGGCGAAGCTTCGCGGCGCTTTCGTCGATCAGGTCGATCGCTTTATCGGGCAGGAAGCGATCGGTAATATACCGCACTGAAAGTTCCACTGCAGCAATGATCGCTTCGTCCTTGATGCGCACGTGGTGGTGTGTTTCATAACGGTCCTTGAGACCTCTTAATATTGAAATGGCATCTTCGATACTCGGTTCATCGATCATCACTTTCTGGAACCGGCGTTCGAGCGCCTTGTCTTTTTCAAAATATTTCTGGTATTCATTGAGCGTCGTTGCACCAATGGCTCTGAGCTCACCACGGGCAAGCGCCGGCTTCAGGATATTGGCCGCGTCCATCGCACCTTCGCCGCCGCCTGCACCCACAAGGGTGTGGATCTCGTCAATGAAAAGAATGATCTCGCCTTCGCTGGTGGCCACTTCCTTCACAACGCCTTTCAATCTTTCTTCAAACTCACCTTTATATTTTGCACCTGCAATAAGCTGACCCATATCGAGTGCAAAGATTGTTTTCGATTTGAGATTCTCAGGCACGTCGCCATTAACGACACGGATGGCAAGGCCTTCGGCAATAGCCGTTTTACCAACCCCGGGCTCACCCACTAAAATGGGATTGTTCTTCGACCTGCGCGAAAGAATGTGAAGGGTTCTTCTGATCTCTTCGTCGCGGCCGATCACAGGGTCCAGCTTACCCTGCCTCGCAAATTCATTAAGGTTCTTTGCGTATTTATTCAGGGCATTGAACTGTGTCTCCTGTGTCTGCGATGTAACCGTTGAGCCCTTTCGTAATTCATTGATTGCAGAGGTCAGGCCCTTTTCAGAAAGGCCAAAATCTTTCAACAGCTTGGCTGCATTGTCCGAGCCCTGAACCACCGCAAGAAGCAAATGTTCGGGCGTAATGAATTCATCATTGAATTGCTTTAAGGCAGCGCCGGCCCGAAGGACTACATTGTTGGCATCCCTGGAGATATTTTGAGCAGGCTCGGTACCCGAAACTTTGGGCAGCTTGTCGATCTGTTGGTCAAGTCTGGATTCAAGCTGTTGCGTATTGACAGCATTTTTCTTCAGCAGGTATTCTACCGGAGAATCCTGTTGATCAAGCAACGCTTTTAAGATATGTTCCGTTTCAATATTGCTATTGGCATGGTTAAAGGCCAGCTGCTGTGCCTGTTGCACTACTTCAGCCGCTTTTATGGTAAAATTGGATAAGTTCATATACCAGGATTATAATTTGATTCGTAAATTTTCGTTCTATCTTCCCGCCGCATCTGCTGAACGAATGCTCGTTGCCGTGCGGCTTGAAGGGACATAGTCAATTTACAAACACCAATCCAATCACAAATCCACCGAAACAATGTCATATAAATTTACGATTAACTGTCTGAAATTCAGTCTGCTGGGCTTTTTCATGTTATTTCTTCAGATGGGCTATGCCCAAACCAACAAAAAGAATCCGAAGGAAATTGGCCTAACCCAATTCGAAGGCCTGGACGCGGCCGTTCAAAACAATGCAAAGATGCTGGGAGGCAATGCGGTAACCATGCTCTGGACCGACACATTGGTTTATAAAAGGGAGCTGGGTGAATTTGATTCGAAGACCCTCGTGCCCATTGGTGCCGCGAGCCAATGGCTCACCGCTGTGCTGGTAATGAAATTTGTAGAGGCCGGCAAGATCTCGCTTGATGATAAGGTCAGCCAATATCTTCCCATTTATGAAAGTTATGGCAAGGGCTATATTACCATCCGCCATTGCCTTGCGCATTTCACCGGCATTCAAAATGACAAGGGCGGCATTTTTGGCAACAAGAAATTTGCAAACCTGCAGGAGGAAGTTGAATCATTTGCGAAGAAGGAGATCAGGGCCAATGCAGGCGAACAATTTATCTACAGCCATATGGGCCTGAGCATTGCGGGCCGCATACTGGAGATCGTTAGCAAGAAAAAATTTGATATGCTGATCAAACAGCAGCTGTTCAATCCTCTGGCCATGCGCAAAAGCACGTTTTCTCAATTGGACGGATCAGCTATCAGTCCATCAACCGGCGCACAATCTACTGCCGAAGAATACATGCACTTTCTCACCATGTTACTGAACAATGGAAAGTACAACGGGCAACAGGTGCTCACGGAAGAATCAATTAATGAGCTGCGCAGGATTGAAACAAAGCCTGAACAGATCAAGGCCCAGGTGAAGGGGATGGAAGGATTTAATTATGCATTGGGAAGCTGGGTGGTCGAGGAAGGAAAGGATGGAATGGCCAATGTACTTTCGTGCACAAGTTTGCAGGGAATGTGGCCGATGGTGGACTGGTGCAGGGGCTATGCGCTGCTGGTGTTGGTGAAGACAGCACAGAACGAGCAGAGGAAAGAAGTGTTCCTCCGTATGAAGGATGCAGCAGAGGAGAAACTGCCTGCTAAATGCCGGTAGTGTGGATGTTAATTGGTAATGCTACGTATTGAATTAGCTCTTCTGCCGCCTTGGCATCGCATTCTTATTTCGCAGTCCTTCAAACACAACGCGGCGAGGTGCGCAGCGCCAAAAGATTTAATGAGGATAGACTCGAAATAAGCTGAAGGCTGTTGTTATCTATGCCCAGCATTTAACGTTCAAATAATTTCTTTGAAGATTGGTAGATGGTTATCATCACTCCTTCTTTACCAGCACCATTTTACTGCGGTCGGACTTGTAGATGTCTGCATAGAATTGTGCGAGCTCGGCCTGACTGGATACAGGAAAACGGCCGGCAAAATGTTCCATCACCCGGTGATAGATGATCTTGTTTCCAACCAGCTTCGCCGAAGCAATATAGTTGCCGAATTTTGTTTTGAGTAAAACGTCGGCAGGTGCTGCCTCCAGCCTGTAGCCTTCGGGCACTTCGATCTCATAATTGTCTTCGTCCCGGTATTCGGAGTAAAATACTAAATCCACTTTCCTTGCGGTATCCACCTCAATGCGGGTGTGTGTGCGGTTGAGTATATTCGGCGCAATGAATATTCTTCTGCCGGTGGACGTGGCATATCCTTCCACTGAAATATCCAGCTGCTCGTTGAGTTCGGGTAGAATCGCTTTTGTTTCCTCGTATTTAAATTCATTCACATTATAAGTGGCCAGTTCCAGTTCCTGCTGCAATATTTTCTTTAGCTTTTCTTTCGAATAATTATTTACGAGCCAGCTTAATTCATCCTGTTGTGTGCCTCCGTATTTGGTCTGCACCTGCATTTGCAGCGCACCTTCGTCATTGATTTTTCCTCTGATGTTGCGCACCAGCAGATTTTCCTTTAGGCCATAGCGCGGCGTCGACACCAGCACACCGCCATCTTCGTTAACAAGTAAAGCCTTTCTGTTGCCGGTGAATTCGCCCATATAGCCGGGGGGCTTGATCTGGCTTGTGCATTCAAGCCACATGGTATCTTTTTGCATGGGCACGCAAAGAATCACATGGTTAAACATGTTGCACGGAAAATCTTCCATTAAATAATGGTCTTCATCTCCTGCCCGTACAAGCGTATAATACGATTTTATATTGGCAGCCTTCAGAAGGCTGTACATATAATTCGTGAGCGCTTTGCAATCTCCATAGCCGTGCTTGGCAACATACGACGCATCGAAAGGCTGCCATCCACCGATGCCAAGCTGAATACTGATGTAACGAGTATTCTGCTGCAGAAAACGATACAGGCGCTGCACTTTTTCCACGTCCGTCTTTGCATCCGCGGTCAGCGCGTTCACTCTGTCCACCACGTCTGCAGGGAGCGCGTCTCGGTCCTTTTTGAGTGCATATATGAACTTTCCAAAGCCGGCCCATGTGTTCATGTCCCCTTTATAATCTTCCACCTGAAAGGCGGTTGGCGCAATGCTTACCGAAGTCGTGATCTCATGCCATTTCGGGGCGGCATATGGCCACTCGAGTGCAGGAAGGTTCTCTACCTTCCATTGAAGTATCTTTTTATTCTTCTCGTTAACCTCAAGAGGCTTTCCATTGTAATTAAAATTCTTATATCTCAGAACATAATCCTGCGGCATGATCACAGTGAACAAACTTTTCTCTACCGAAAGGTTCGGATACTCCTGTGGCAGCCATTCAGGCGCATAAAGAGTCTGGTCAATCCGCAGTTCGGCCTCATATTCGATCGTGTAAGGATAACTCCTGTAATAAAAATTGTGGGCCTTTATACGATTGTCATCCGCGAGGCTCATGCCATCCGACACGCTGTTATCCTGGATATCTTTTGTTTTCACTTTTTTGAGAAGGCGCCCGTTCTCATCATACAGGTTCCCATCAATGTCGCTCACGTGCCGGAATTTATCATACCATTCTTCAAAGCCTGTATGTTTTTCACCGTTCTCGTTCATAATGGTCAGCGCATAGATGTAGTGCAGCCGCGTTTCGTGCGTGCTGACAATTTCATATTCGATCGACTCCGTCCGCTTCACGACATTGGCGTTCCTCCTCAGGTTTTCAGGAATTGCGCTGACGGGGTATTTGCCTTCTCCTGCCAATACAGAGGTTGAGCAAAGGATAGCTGCATAGAGGAAAAGAGATTTCATAGGATCATTTTTTCTTTTTCAGTACAATCTGTTCGGCCTGTTTTTTTACGATCACGTTAAAGAATTCGCGCAGCATGGGATATTCTTCGGGCAGGAAGAGCGTACGGTTCACCCTTATCCTCGAACGTAATGAGATGGTATTTTCTGATTGCGACAGACGGTATTCGAACATCGCACTCTCCTGCTCATCCATTTTAGCGACGATCTGCTTTGGCAATTCATCCACGACATACCCAGCGGGAACCTGAAAGGTCAACAGGTAGGTCTCATCCATGGTATATGGCATCTCCACCGGATAATACCGTTCGGCGGATTTAAAAGGATTGTTCTTAGTGGCCTCTCCAAAAAGCGGACTTATGTAGATAAGGTCCTCCTTTGCGGGCTCAAAAGCCAGATCGTAATGAAGTGATACCGGATAGTCATAATTGGTCAGCGAATCGATCTTTGGAGAAGATATCTTCACATCCGTTAAAAAGTCCTTCTCTATGCCCTTAAAGAATTCCTGCTCTCCTTTTTCCTTCACCCTTTCACGGATCATATAAGATTCATAGTAGCCGGGCGTTTGCTTCATGCTTCCGATCCAGTTGCCCTTTTCGTCAACAGAAATAAACAGCGCGGTGACCTTTCTTTCTGATAAAGAATCCGCAGAAAACTGAAGGGGAGTGGCCGTTTCATTGACGATTCTTGCGTTACCGTTATAACATTCGGGCAACATCTTACCGAATCCGAGGCGCTCATGACTGGCGTCGAGATAGTAAGGCCTGTCTCCGATCAACACTTGTGTTACCACATAATTAAAATTGGTGATCATGGGATATTCCGCACGAACATAACCATGATCGGATGTGCTGAGGATAACAGGGTCGGCGGTGAAGCCAGCATAACGGAGCATGGCTGTCAGCAGCAGGTTGATATCTGAAACACTGCCCTTCTTTGATTTGAATATATTTTTCAGCGACTGTGACACCTGGAGGGCACTGTGGTCTGTGCAACTGAAATTATCCCTCACAAAATTGAAGATCCTCGTTGCTTTTTCAACATCGGTAGTGGCGCCGGCAAGCAGCGGTTTCACATCATCTGAAAGCCAGTTATTATCTTTTTTGAGGCCGCTGCCGAAGTATTCAGATTCAGATAATTCCTTGGCAAGCCCTGTCCAGGTGGAGCGATACTCATGCGGCGTCAGCGGATATCCCTGCGAGGCGAGTTGAAATTCTATACCGGAAAGGTGATTCTTTAAGGCAGTAGTGAAACTCTCCTGTTTGATCTCCGGAACATCCTTCATGACCCAGCGATAATCGCTCACGCCCGCAGTGAAGCTGGCACGGTCGGTTGCCCCGGTACCGCGGCTGTCGATCACCATGAAACTGCTCGTCCTGTCTTTGCGCTCATTAATCGACATGGGATGATAGCCATGACCCAGGAAGGCGTAAGTGAAGAACTGCGGCACGGATAGTCTAAACTCGCTCCAAAGCTCGGGCGATTTTCCCTGGAACAACCACGGATCCAGGTTCCAGATAAAATCCGAAACAACCTTGTATTCGTATTCAACAATGCAGCCTTCCTTTACATTCGGCAGCGTAAATTTTTTCACGATCCAGTGATCGTCTTTTCTCTCTTTGAAGATGCTGGCCTTATCAAGTTTGGTCTCAACTATTTTACCATTCTCCAAATTATAAGTGACGGCCTTTACTGATTCCAGTTTTTCTTCGCCGCCGTTGGATGTATATAGAGGCACTTCTACATCCGCTTCAAAATATGCGCTCTTGTTCAGGATATGAACTACGCGGTGACGGGTAAACGAAATGGAGAACCAGCCTTTTGAATTGCCTTCAACAGCAGCGTCGCCGATGTCGCTAAGCACAATAGCATTGGCGTTACTGTCGATGGGATAGATTTTTTTTTCCAGCTCTTCAAGGGTGATCTTTCCGAATTTTTCGAAGGGGCTTGTTGACTGACCAAGGCTGTTCTGGGTGATCACACAAAGCAAAACGATGGACACGATTCTCATATGCAGTTAGCGTTTAAGTTAAACTATGGGTTTTATTTTATGGCCGGCATGAAAAGTATGGAACGCATGGATAAGCCGAAAAGGAATGATCGGGAAAAGGTGGACAGCTGGCAGTTAGCACAGGACATCGAAGATCGATTTTCAATACCAGGCCAGTGATTAAAGAAATCCGGGTTGTTCTCATAGGATCGGACAGCCAATATCACAATAAATTTTCAAATATGAAACGAACCGCACCTGGTTTTATCAAACTAATCAATTTCCCTTAGTAAAGACCGATATTGTAACGTTTATTACCCGATACCTTAAACAAATGACAACCCATATCGCTCCAGTAATGGCCTAAGCTGGATGAACAAAGCACAAAGCCGGCTATACGAAACAATGGGCAAAGCAGATCAAGTTTAGCGTTTCAAAATAAGGGTCTTTCGCGCACATGAACTCCGTTGAAATACCTATTCTACAAACCATG
>DATMHB010000286.1:0-2135 GCA_035555175.1 Flavisolibacter sp.
GCAAGAAGCATCGCAAAAAATACCAACAACCCTGTCGCACGCATTATCGACAAAGGCATACAGCGGATCGGTAAGCCCATTGATAATATTGAAAAGAGCATGGAGAATGTAGGCAAGCTCGAATTGTACAATATGGAGCGCAATCTTTCCGTCCTTTCGCTGATCGCGGGTATCGCCCCCATGTTTGGCTTCCTTGGAACGATCATCGGTATGTTCAAGCTTTTCTACGACCTTGCCGGAACCGGAGAGTTTACCATTCAAACCATGGCCAATGGTATTTATACAAAGATGATCACATCGGCCACGGGTCTGATCATTGGCCTGCTCGCGTACATTGCGCACAATTACCTCAGCACGCAGGTGGACAAGACAGCCAATAAAATGGAAGCGTCTAGTGCGGAGTTCATCGACGTTCTCCAGGAACCGACACGATAAGCGAGCCATCATTAATCACTAATTCAAACGAATTCAGTAAGCATGAACATCCGCAGAAAATTAAGGGCACATACAGAAGTTCACACGGGGCCGCTGAATGACATCCTGTTCATTCTGCTCCTGTTCTTCCTCATCGCCTCTACGCTCGCCAATCCAAATGTTATCCGGGTCAATAATCCGCGGGCCTCAAAGGATATGAAAGCAAAACAAACCATCGTTGTTTCTGTAAATAAGGATCACCAGTACTTTCTTGGCCAGACGCCGGTTGACTACAATGCGCTCGATACACTGCTCAAAGTGCAGATTGAAAATGCCAGAAAATATATCGATACTCCATCCGTTACTATCAACGCAGATACAATTGCTTATTGGGGCGAAATCGTGCGCATTATGAGCGTAGCCAAAAAATATAAGGTGAAAGTGGGCGCCAACGTGAAATAATTGGCCGCTTATCAGGTCTTTCCTCATTCCATTATGATGGCTTTTTTCTCACAGCATGGACCATCCTGTCCTTGCCCTGCATATCCTTTCTTAATTCCACCTCAAAGCCCGCTTCACCGAAAAGATTTACCACTTTGAAACCAAGACTTTCATGAATTTCTGCAAAAATGCTTCCAGCCGGATACAATCTGTGTGACGAAAAACGGATCAGGGCCCTGTAAAATTTAAGGGCGTCTTCATCGGGAACAAAGAGAGCCGAGTGTGGCTCGTAATTCACCACATTCGGATCCATAGTGGCCTTGTCGCGTTGAGGAACGTAGGGCGGATTGCTCACGATCAGATCAACTGTTGGCAATTGCTTTTGCTGCCCTTCATCAAGAAAATTCACTGCCTGGAAGTCAACGCGAATATCAAGCGCTGATCCGTTCCTTCTTGCCACATTGAGTGCCTCGTCGCTGATATCGCAGCCCCATACTTCTGCGCGCGGCATTGTTTTTTTCAGCGCGAGCGCTATGCAGCCGCTGCCGGTACCCACGTCAAGTATTTTTAGTGTCGTTGTCTCATCGGAGTCCGTTGCAGCCCGGGAAAATACATCCTTTCCCGATGCTCGAATGGTCTTCACGATCCAGTCTACAAGTTCTTCTGTTTCCGGCCGGGGCACCAATACATTGCGGTCTACATATAATTCCATTCCATAGAACCACGACTTGTTGATGATGTATTGAATCGGTTCATGCTGTTTGAGTCGCGCCATGATCGATTGCAGGTCTTCCACTGCCCGGGCGGACAACGTTTCCGATTTTCTTCCCATTCTTTCCACCGACGCCCATCCCGTTACGTGCTCGATGGCAAGACGTGCCACGGCATCGACTTCTCCTTCGCTGTAAATGCCGTTCAAGCCATTCCTCAATAACTGTTCCGCTTCCGATAGTTTCATGGTTCAAACATAATCCTTTCTTTATTTTTGAACATCTGCCCGCTATGGATAAGGACGAAATATACATGCATCGTTGTCTCGAGCTGGCTGCGCTCGGATGTGGCCATGTGGCGCCTAATCCCATGGTAGGTGCCGTTCTTGTGCACGCGGGCCGCATCATCGGTGAAGGATATCACCGGCAATACGGAGGGCCGCATGCGGAAGTCAATTGCATTGATTCGGTAAACGAAAAAGACAGAAGCCTGATCAGCGCGTCCACCTTATATGTTTCTCTTGAGCCCTGCGCACATTTTGGAAAAACGCCGCCGTGCGCGGATCTTAT
>DATMHB010000287.1:0-7031 GCA_035555175.1 Flavisolibacter sp.
AGCGGTAGCTGAAAGGCATGCCAGGGGCCATAGATTTCCATTTCGCCTCGATTTTGTTCACCAGTGCGGTTATGTTCGCCGTCTTCACTTTAAATGAAATAAGGCCAGTGCTTCTACCGAGGAAAAAAGAAAGCGGGCCGACCGACTGGTGCAATGATTCGAAATTGAAGTTCTTCGCCACGCCGATGATGGTATATGTCTTTGTAAAGGCCGCACCGTCAGAGCTTGAATAGATTTGCTTCCCGATGGGGTCGGCATAGCCCAGGATTTTGGCCGTGGTCTCGTTGATGATGACCGCTGTTGAATCAGCGCCATAGTCACGCGAAAAATTTCTTCCTTTCAGTAGACTGATGCCCATGGTTGGAATGTAATCGTAATCAATCGTCCAGTTTTGCATGTTAAATCCATTCTTCGAATCCATCACGGCTTCCTTCGAATAGGTATTGTCGTTGCGCGAAGAATTTGAAACCGGCAGGAAGGAACTCATGGTGCCGCCCGCCACGCCGGGCATTTGCAGGATGTCGTGCTTGAATGCGTCCACATTCTTATTGAGTGCGTAGGAATCATTGACGATTAATACCTGGTCCTTGTTGAAGCCGAGGTTTTTCGTTTGGATGTAATGCAATTGCCTGTAGATAACAATGGTGCCGATGATAAGAATAATGGAGGTGGCAAACTGGAACACCACCAGCAGGCTCCTGAGTCCTCCGCTCCTGCTGCCAAACCTGAGATTACCCTTAAGCACTTCAATAGGGCGGAACGCCGAGAGGAAGAAGGCCGGATAGCTACCCGCCAGCAGGCCCACCAAAAATGGGAACAGCAAGAGCAGTGGAAGCATCCATGGAGAGAACAATATACCCACACCCATGGATTTGCTTGCCACCTCATTAAAAACCGGAAGGACCAAATAAGTAACGCCCAGTGCGATGATGAGCGAAAAGAACACCATCAGGGTAGACTCCGCAAGAAATTGAGTGATCAGGGCCCTTCGTTCCGTGCCCAATACTTTGCGGATGCCTACCTCTCTTGCACGGTTCGCCGAGCGCGCCGTAGTGAGGTTCATGAAATTGATGCACGCGATGAGCAGGATGAAAATGGCTACTGCCGAAAATATATAAACGTACTGGATATTACCCGAAGGGCTCAATTCAAAAGCACGGTCAGAATACAGATGGATCCTGGTGAGCGGCGTGAGGGAGTACTTCAGTTTGTTCCCCGCTTTTTCAAATTCTGCCATGCTGCTGATCTGCATGTATTGTTTTGCCTGTGGGATCACATAACGATCGGTGTACTCGGCAAACTTTTTCTCGACTGCCGCCGGATCGGCGCCCTTCTTAAGAAGCAAATAAGTATGAAAATTATGACTGAGGTATTGTCCCCACTGGTATTCTACATTTTTCATCGAAAAGAGGAAATCGAAATGGAAATGAGAATTGGCGGGAATGTCCGTGATCACGGCCGTGATCTTGTACAGCGTACTGTTATTGTCGTTTGTTTCAATGGTCTTTCCAAGTACATCAGTGGTACCAAAATATTTCTTTGCGGCAGATTCGCTAAGCACCACCGTGTTGGGCTCGTTCAGCGCCGTGCGCGTATCGCCATTGACAGCGGGCAATGAAAATACATTGAAAAAAGTGGAATCGACATGGGCCACATGGAATTCGTTGATATATTCGTTGCCCTTCTTAATAAGCTTATTCCCGTTGCTGTTGTATATGCGTGTGTACTCTTCCACCTGCGGATAATCCTTTCTCAATGCCGCGCCCATCATATCAGAGGTCACAGGAAGGTGAAGGTCATTGCCTCCGAAATGAATATCGGAGTTGATGCGATAGATCCTGCTGGCGTTCTTATTATACCTGTCATAACTGAGTTCATCCATTACATAAAGCGCTATCAACAAAAAACAGGAGAGTCCCACAGCGAGACCGGTTATATTGATAATCGAGAAGGATTTGTATTTCCACAAATTTCTCATTGCGACTTTCAGGTAATTCTTAAACATAAATTTTATTTCAATTGCCGTTAATGATGTTCATTTCATAGTGGCTGCGTGATCATTATCATTCTGTTCTCAGATTCTTCACCGGATTGGATAGTGCCGCCTTGACTGTCTGGAAACTGATGGTAAACAAGGCAATGCCAATTGCCAGCAACCCCGCAAGTGCAAACACCCACCACGAAATATGGATGCGGTAAACAAAATTTTCCAGCCATTTGCTCATGAAATACCAGGCAACAGGCGAGGCCAGCACAAGCGCCAGCACCACCAGCTTCAAAAAATCCAAAGACAACAATCCAACAATATTCGACACCGTAGCGCCAAGCACTTTCCTTATGCCGATCTCCTTGGTCTTTCTCACCACCACAAAAGCGATGAGGCCCCAAAGACCAATGCAGCAGATGAAGATCGAAATAGCTGAGAAGGCTTTGAACAGGTTATAATCTCTCGTTTCCTGCTCATATCTTTTTGCGAGCGTCTGGTCTATGAAGGTGACCTGGTAAACATCGTTTGGAAAAACTTTTTTCCATGCCGATTCGATAGTTGCCAGCTCATGCCGCATATTCCGGGGGTCTACCCTGATGCCAGCAGCAAAATAAAAATAAGGGAAGGGGATCATTGATACCGGTGTAATAGCCTTGTGCAGGGTGTTGGTATGAAAGTCCTGCACCACGCCCACCACCACAGGGTTCATATCATTGATGCCTATTTGAATTTTTTTGCCCAGTGCTTCCGCCGGCTGTTTATAGCCGAGTGTCTTTACCGTGGTCTCGTTGATAACGATCGCCGTGCCGAGATTCTTTTCCTCGCCGGGCAGGAACCAGCGGCCTGCGATCATCTTGATTCCGTAGGTTTTGAGATATTCTCCATCACAAGGGATCACTTTAATACTATACTCGGTGCCTGCCGCCAGTTCCGGCGCCCTCATACTCGTGCTGATGCCGTTGTCCGACACCGGCGCGCCCAGGCAAAACGTAAGGTCCGATATCCCTGTCTGGTTCTGCAGGTTGGCCCTCAGACTTTCCCTCCTGGCACTGTCGTTATCCGGAATAGGCACTTCAACAACGGCATCCTTGTTAAAGCCGAGCGATTTATTGGTGAAATAGTTGACCTGTCTGGCGATGACGATGGTGCAGATGATCAGCGCAATGGAAGTTGAAAACTGGAACACCACGAGAGCTTTTCTCAACAGCCCGGATGATCTCCCCGGTGTAAGCAGCTGATTCTTTAAAGAGGTGATGGCGTTGAAACGCGACAGGATCAATGCGGGATATGCGCCTGATAGGATGCTGATCAAAATGATTGACAGAATGGCTGTCAGGATGAACTGCGCCTGCAGCAGGCCCGTCGCCATAATGGATTTATCAAGTATCCGGTTGATGGAGGGAAGAGCAAGAATCGCAATGCCAATACCAATGAGCGCAGCGGTTGTGGTTACGAAAATGGTTTCGGCCATGTAGTGAAAAAACAGCTGGGGGCCGGAAGCGCCGATCGTTTTGCGAATGCCTACTTCCTTCGATTTGGAAAACGCTAGCGAAGTTGAAAGATTGATGTAATTGATGCAGGCGATCAGTATGATAAAAACACCAAGCAAAAGCAGCATTTGCAGATACTGGTGGCTAACGGTGTAGTTTGGATTTGAATTTTCGTAGCGCGGGTTGAAGTGAATGTCGGCGAGGGGTTGCAAAGTGAACGACTGCTTTTTGTCCCGCTCCTCCGTTGCCTTCTTCTGCACCATGTTTTTTAGCGCGGCTTCAATCGTGCGCACATCAGCATCGTGATCCACCCTTATATAACAGTATCCATTAGACGTAAAATTCCAGTTGTCGAGGGTCAGGCCCCCCATAAGGCTGCTATCGAGCGTGGCAAAAGAAACAAATAGGTTGATGGGCAGGTGTGTGGCCGCCGGTACATCTTTTACCAGTCCGACCACTTCGATATCCCTTTTATTATCAAGCCGGAATGTTTTCCCAATAGGATCTTCGTTGCCGAAATACCGGTGCGCTGTAGACTGGGTAAGCACGGCTTTATTTGGTGCGTTCAATGCCTTCGCCGGATTTCCGGTGATCCAGAAATTCGGAATCTGGCTGAAGTCCATGATGCGGAAGAACAAAGAATCGGCAAACACCATGTTCCTTTCCTGAAAGGGAGGTTGCTCTCCCGCCTTCACATTCCTGTCCCTGTCGAAATGAATTTCAGAGGCGAGAACGCCGGCATATTCATCGCGGAGAAACCGGGCTGTGGGATACGGCACTACTGCCTGGTCGGTTTTCTTTCCTTCCGTTTCTCTTTCATTCACGATCCTGTAAATGCGATTGCTATCCGAATGAAGACGGTCGAAACTCTTTTCATAGTCCGAGATCAGGTAAAGCACAACGATGGCTGCGATACCGATTGACAGACCGAGAAAATTGATAACGGTGAAGCTTTTATAGCGCCACAGGCCGCGGACGATTTGTTTTAACTGGTGTATGAACATCATTAAAAATTCAAAAGTCAAAATCCAAAAATCAAATTCTGCAAGTACTGGGTTCACGCTCATTCAACATTGAGCACTGGCATTTCTCATTTAAAACCCTACTCCGTCCTCAGGTTCTTTACCGGATTGGTGATCGCTGCCTTGATGGCCTGTGAACTGATCGTGACCAGCGCGATGATCATGGCAATGATGGCCGCTACCACGAACACCCACCATTGGATATGGATCCTGTAGGCAAAATCCTGTAACCACCTGTTCATCGCATACCAGGCTATGGGAACGGCCAGTATTAGTGCTATGAACACGAGCTTCAGGAAATCTTTCGACAGCAGTGTAACAACAGACGCTACCGACGCACCGAGCACCTTCCTGATACCGATCTCCTTTATGCGCTGCTGCGCTGCAAAAGTGGCGAGGCCCAACAGCCCAAGACAGGCAATAATGATCCCCAGAATTACCAGGCTGATAAATACTTTCTGGAACCGCGTTTCAGACGCATAGAGCTTCGCATAAGTATCGTCGAGGAATGTATACTCGAAAGGCCTCTCCGGTGACAGTTGTTTCCAGTCCTTCTCTAAATGCGCAAGGGTCTTTTGAATATCAAAGGCTGCCAGCTTCAGCGTAATGTTCCATTGCCTTCCGGGGTGGTTGATAAAGGCAAAAGGCTTGATCTCGTTCCTTAGCGACGTAAAATGAAAATCTTTTACAACGCCGATCACCTTCACGTAATACATGGTGTCGCCATCCTGTCCCCACGTGAGCTGCTTGCCAATGACCGGCTCAGGAATGCCAAGGTCTTTTACGGCGGTCTCATTCAATACCACGCTTCCCAGTGTTTCTTCGAGCTGAAAATTCGACTGCGAAGTCATAGTATCAGAAGGATATTTTTCCGAGAAGCCCCTGCCCTCCTTCAGCTCTATTCCTAATGCATCTATAAAATCATTGCCGACACTCAAAAAATTCACGAGCTGTGAATTCTTAGATCCTTTCAGGCTCATGCTATTGGTCCAGTTCTGCCCGCCGACTACGCCATCGGCCGTTGTGGCCTTTTTCACGCCCGGCAATTGCAGGGCAGCATTGAGGAATGCATTCCTGTCCGATTTCGACAGATAGCCTCCGTTTTTCAAAATCAGCACCTGGTCTTTATTCAAACCCAATTTGGCCGACTGAATGAAATGCAATTGTTGGCTGATGATCAGTGCACCGATAATGAGGGCGATAGAAATGGTAAATTGAATGATCACCAGCGATTTTCTCATGTTAAGTGGTCCGCGGTCATTCAACTTCAATCCCTTCAACACTTCGATAGGCTTGAAGGAAGAAAGATACAGGGCAGGAAATATGCCGGCAATGAGGCCTATACCCAGTGCGGCAAGAAGCAAATAGAGGAAAACACTGGGGTTGGCTGCCAATGATAATTGCTTTTGCGTAAGATCATTCACCACAGGCAGTAATAGCTGTGCTATTAACAAAGCCAGCGCGGAAGCCATCATGCAGGTAATGACCGATTCAACAAGGAACTGGTTGAGCAGGGAAGACCGCGCCGCACCAGCTACTTTTCTTACACCCACTTCCTTTGCCCTTACAGAAGCTTTTGCTATTGCGAGATTGATATAATTGATGGCTGCGATCAGCAGGATGAAGAGCCCGATAATGGTAAAGACATATACATATAAGCGGTCGCTGTTAGGCTCCAGTTCCCATTTAAGATGGGAATCTAGGTGGATGCCGGTGAGTGGCTGGGTATAAAATACATTCGTACCTTCTGCATCGTTACGCTTGTAAAGCGCTTGAATTTTTTGGTTGACCAAAGCAATGCTGCTCGCCGGCTTCAGCTTCATGTAGGTATAGAAATTATACCAGCCCCAGCTTCCGTCAACATTACCGCCAAGCTTGCGGATAGACACGAGAAAATCAAAATGAAAATGTGCGTTGGGCGGCACGTCCCTGACCACCCCTGTAACCATCATGTCACCGAGGTTATCAAACTGGAGCACCTTGCCCATAGGATTCGCATCGCCGAAATATCTTTTGGCTGCGCTGGTGGTGAGCACTACCGAATTCAATTCACGGAAGGCAGTGTGCGCGTTGCCGCTGACAAAAGGAAAACTGAACACGTCAAAAAAACTACTGTCCACCCGGATGAGGTTTTCTTCGGTAATTTTTTTATCGCCGTATTTCACAAGGAAGTTTCCGCCCCAGCTGGGATAAACCCGCGTGACATGGGCAACTTCCGGCAATTCTTTTTGTAGTGCGGGTGCAAGCGCCGGCGGTGTTGTGGCGTCAGGCAAACGGCTCCCGTCATCGTTCACGAAATCCTTCACCACCCTGTAAATATTGACGGCATCTGCATTGAAACGGTCGTAGCTCACTTCATCTCTTACAAAAAGAAAGATCAGCAAACTGCACGCAATACCAGTAGCAAGGCCGAAAATATTAATAAAGGAAAACCCTTTGTACCGCAAAAGGTTCCTGAATGCTATTTTAGAATAATTCCTTACCATGGATTACCATTTATGTCAAGAGAATTTATATATATAGAAGTTCGGG
>DATMHB010000288.1:0-6046 GCA_035555175.1 Flavisolibacter sp.
TAAAGGAAAATGCCTGGCTGAAATCAGCAAACTCAAACTTCCTGTAAAGCGTGTTGTTTTTTTCTGTCCAGTTCATGATGAAGTTCTCCTTGTACAATCAAAATAACGACAACCCCGGCTAACGTGCGGGAATTATTTTAAAAAACAAGGTGTTCTTTGTTCTTGATCTTTTCGTTTGTGAGCTCCACCACCAGCTGCACGCCGGTGACCGTCCTGATGGATTGAACGAGTTGCTGAAGCGATTCATTGGAAACATGATCATCCTTTAGCAGCCATAAAAAATCGAGGTGCTTGAATTCAGGGAGAAGATATTCGCCGTCGTATTGATTGTTATAGAGGTAGTGTTTTAAACAGGTTGTTGGTTCGGCATATTCATAAACAGCAAAAAAATAATTCCTGTCCTTTTTCTTGAGCTGGATCTCCAGTTCATTGTTGATTCTGAAATCGATCCCAAGGAGATTGTTCAATTGCCAGCAGAACTGATAGTCCTTCATCGGTGCCATTATGCCGAGCAATTTTGTCTCCTCGAAAAACCCGTCAGTGAGATCTTTTATGTCCAGGACAAGCTTCATAGCACAGTAATGATTTCAATTTACTAAAACTCCAGCGGAGAAGAAAATGTTTGCCCGGCCCTACTATAGCCTACCGTTGTCTTGTCACCCTTTTTAAATTTTCCAAGTGCCTGCATATAATTTTCCAGCGAGGTGATCTTGTATTCTCCAAGTGATATGATCACGTCGCCCGTCTTGATGCCTGCTTTTTGAGCTGGCCGGTTCTCGCTGACACCGTCTACACGAACGCCGGCTCCTGCAAAGGTATAATCAGGCATAATGCCCAATGTAACCGAGAAGCGCGCAGCAGTGTTGGATTGCATATCACGTGTCTTTGTGAAAACGAGCCGCTGATTCTGTTTATTGCTTTCTTCAATGAGACTGAATATGTGTTTAACAACATTCAATTCTCCCGTGAAATTTATTTTTTCAAAATCATCAGTTGGCTTGTGGTAATCGGCATGCAGGCCTGTGAAATAGAATAGCACAGGAATATTTTTCAAATAGAAGGACGTGTGATCGCTCGGGCCGGTACCGCTGGAGTCAAACCTGAATACCAGGTCGCCGGCATACAGTTTTTTCTTACCGGTAAGAGCATAAAACGTTCCCCACGCCGGAGAAGTGCCATATCCGCCCACGGTAACTACGTGTGATGAATCGCTTAGCCTTCCGACCATATCCATATTGATCATATAATTGACCCCGCTGAGGTCAACCGAAGGATGTTCAGTAAAATATTTCGAGCCATAAAGACCCAACTCTTCGCCCGAGAATGCAATGAAGAGATAATTGTTGTGTTTCAGTTTTGCGGATTTAAGCATGCGCGCCAATTCTATAAGCGCAGCCGTTCCACTTGCATTATCGTCGGCGCCGTTGTGGATCAATCCTTTCCTTTCAACTTCCCTTGAATTGCCGTCTTCGCCAAAACCGAGATGATCAAAATGAGCGCCGAGAACAACAGTAGTAGGCGCTCCATTGTCAATATAGCCAACCACATTCGTTGCCATTCTTTTCTTATCAGTAATATCTGTACTCAATTTGATATCGAGGCTGGCCGACGGATCGCTGAAAAATTTTTTTGCGGCGTCCTTTTGAATATAAACAACGGGTATCGGGAGGACCTCGGCCCTGTCTTTTGCTTCGAACTGGATGCCGTCTTCCTTGCTTGAAGTATTATAAAGGAAGACCGCCGTGGCGCCTCTTTTCTTTACTTCCTTTGCCGATTTCAGTATGGCCTCATTCATGTCAAAGTGAGGGTTGCCTGCATTCTCAGAGATGAGTTCACTGAGGTCAAAGAACCATGGCATGGCCGGCTCCTGCAATGCGATAGATGGATTGGCTTCAAGTTTTACATTGGGACTAAATACAAGAGGAAAGAAGTCCTTATTTAAGGACAGTGCATGATCGTTTATAACGAGGGTAGTTCCCGGATTGATCTGTTTGCCCTCGTTGATCTCAAAATTTTGATAATACCCATCAGTGCCTTTTGCAATCAGTCCAATGTTTTTAAATTCTCCACTGATGTATTCCGCAGCCATCTTTTCGCCCCTGGAACCTGTCCTTCGGCCTTCGAGCCGGTCATCGGCCAAATACTGTACGTGCCTTTGCAGATTGGCCAAAAGTTGCCTGTCTTCCTTTTTTAATTTCTGGGCATAAATGATGTTGGTCGAGAAAAGAAGAAGCACGATCAGGATTTTCTTGCTCACGATCATAGATTTTGGAATAACGGGGAAACAAAATTATTTAAAGCCTTGGGTAAATAGACGAAAATCGGCCTTTTTTAGACGGAATCTTTCCCTTAAGCTTTTACTAAAACTTCCAATCTCGTAAATGCCTCCGGCAGGGGCAGGTTACCTTTGCGCGGCTATAGAATGGCAAAGCACATCATCCATATTGCGCTGGTCGGAAACCCCAACAGCGGGAAGACGTCCTTGTTCAATTCCCTTACCGGCCTGAATCAGAAGGTCGGCAATTTTCCTGGCGTTACGGTTGATAAGAAAACCGGAAATACACCCATCTCGGAAAACATTACCGGGAATATTATCGATTTGCCCGGCACGTACAGTTTGTATCCGAAGCGCCTCGATGAATGGGTTAGCTACAGGGTGCTACTCAACCAGGATAAAGAGATCAGGGCAGACCTGTTCGTTGTGGTCGTTGACGCGAGCAACCTGAAGCGCAACCTTTTATTCTGTTCGCAGATCCTCGACCTCAAAAAACCTACCGTGGTGGCATTGACGATGGCCGATCTGGCAAAGAAAAAAGGGATCCAGATAGACCTTCCGGAACTTGAAAGAGAGCTCGGCGTTCCCGTTGTTTCTGTCAATCCAAGAAAACAAAAAGGGATTGGACAGTTAAAAAAAGCAATTGAACTCACAGCCTCAAATCAATACAAGGTGCCCGCAAGGCATTTTATCGAGACCCGCGAACTCGCTCCTCAGCCGATTGAAGAATTAAGAAAGCTCGTACCCGAAGCAAGTGATTATTCGGCTATCCATTACCTCATTAACCATGAAGAGTTTGAGCTGAACGAAACTTTACAGGACCGCATTGAAAACATTGAGAAGACGCACGCGTTCAATCCGACGAAGACTCAGGCCACCGAGATCCTCCAGCGCTACAGCAGGATCAAGCATATTATGAACGTGGCCGTTTCAGAACCGGATCCATTGCAGCAAACCATCCTCACCGATAAGCTGGACAATGTATTGCTCCACCGTCGTTGGGGCTATTTTATTTTGCTGGCTGTTCTATTCATTTTGTTTCAAAGTGTGTTCTGGCTGGCACAGTATCCGATGACATGGATCGAAATGGCTTTCTCTTCTACGAGCAGCTGGCTTTCTTCATCGCTGCAGCAGAGCTGGTGGAGCGATCTTCTGGTGAATGGAATACTCGCCGGCCTCAGTGGTATTCTTATTTTTGTTCCACAGATCATGATCCTGTTCGGATTGATCACACTTCTTGAAGATAGTGGGTATATGGCGCGTATCAGCTTCCTCACGGACCGGCTGATGCGTACAGTGGGACTCAATGGCAAAAGTGTGATGCCCCTCATCAGTGGTTTTGCCTGTGCCGTGCCCGCCATTATGAGCGCAAGAAATATCGAGAACAGAAAGGAGCGGCTACTGACGATCCTTATCACGCCCCTCATGAGCTGTTCGGCAAGACTGCCTGTGTATACGATCCTTATTGGGCTCGTCATTCCCAATACATATTTACTCGGCTTCTTCAGCGTGCAGGCATTGGTTATGATGGGCCTCTATCTCCTCGGTCTGGCCATGGCCCTGCTGGTTTCTTTTGTTGCGAAATGGTTTATCAGGATAAAGGAAAAAAGTTTCTTCATTCTTGAATTACCGACGTATCGCTCTCCGAGGTTGAAGAACGTAGGACAAACAATGGTCAACAAAGCGAGGCTTTTCGTTACCGACGCGGGAAAGGTGATCATGGTGATCAGTCTTATCCTGTGGGCATTGAGTAGTTTCGGACCGCCAAAAAGAATGGCGACAGTTGACAAACAGTATGAGGTTGCCAGGTCGGCACATAGTCAATCGAGTGCAGAATTGGAAGCTGCACACAATGCGGCACGCCTTGAAAATTCTTACGCCGGCATCCTGGGGCATTCAATTGAGCCCGCTATCCGCCCCCTCGGATATGACTGGCGCATCGGAATAGCGTTGGTTACGTCATTTGCAGCGCGCGAAGTTTTTGTGGGCACGATGGCGACCCTGTACAGTGTAGAGGACAACGATCAGGGCATGTTGTTGAGAGATAAACTAAGGGCGGCCAAGAAAGAAGATGGACAACCTTTATTTACGATGGCAACTGGTATTTCACTCATGCTATTTTATTTGTTTGCCATGCAATGTATGAGCACCCTTGCCATTGTTCGAAGGGAAACAAAGAGCTGGAAGTGGCCCGTCATTCAGTTTGTTTATATGACAGGCATTGCCTACATCATGAGCTTTATTGCTTATCAGTTACTGAAATGATCCCACACGAGTTTTGACAATCTTCTTGTAAGCGTCCAGGCTTCATTGGTATTTTCCCAGGATTGGTCCTGATTGTTCTTTGTGCATACGCAGAATATATACCGAGCGCCTCTGCCGTTGACGAAGAGTATTTCACTGCGGCTTTCATCAACCGCTCCGTTCTTGCTCGCCACAAATACATCTGAGGGAATTTGCGAAACGGCCTGCTCATCCCAATAATTTCTTCCGAGAAGCCTGAGCATTTGTGCGCTTCGCTCCGTGCTTATGATCTCACCCTTCACGATCTTTTCCATTAGTGTTGCCATTTCTTTCGGCGTGGTCTGGCCCCACCCGTACCTTGCCCTGTTTTCTTCTCTCCCGGGCGTTCGGGAATTCACACGGGTAAAAATAAATCCGAGGCTATCGAGTATAGTATTGATCCTTGTGCCGGTACCTGCCAGACTTTGCAGCCACAGGCTGGCGGTATTGTCACTCATCGTCAGCATCAGCATCATCACCTTGCTCAATTCAATCCGTTCTGTGTCCCTGAACGAACCAAGTATGTCAACGCCTGCATAGAGCAAGGAATCCCTGTATTGCAAATTCTGATGGTAGCTTAATTCATTCCTGTTGATCTTGTCCATGATTCCCGTAAGAATGGGGATCTTTACCATGCTTGCTGTTGGAAAAATGGTATCGGAATGAAAGGAAACAATCTTTCCATTTTTCAGATTTTTAATATAGATGCCTATATCTCCTTTAAATCCCGTAATGGCGGCTTCGATTTCCTTTTGAAGTTTCCTGTCTTGTTTTTGTGCGGTTGCCTGCAGCATAACCGAACAGGCTATTAAGATGGTGACAAAGGCTTTCATCGGTCAAAAAGATTTTTGTTGCGTCTTACCGGATTTTTTTTCCCTGTCCATGTTCATATAATCGAGAACCAGGTAACAGAAAGCCCTGATACCTGTTTTCATTCCGCTTTCATCCACATAAAAGTCCGGCGTGTGATGGGCCGCAGTTTGTTTTGGGTCCTTCCCTAATGGCATTCCGCCTACATAAAAAAACAGCGACGGCACGCGCGCAGCAAAAAATGAAAAATCTTCGGCTCCCGTTTGTGCATCCTGCACAATTGCGTTGTTGTTGGAAGCTTTATTCAAGGAAGGAATCATTTTTCTTGTCAGCAATGGATCATTGTAGGTGACAAGTGTCTTGGACGCAATTTCGACATCTGCCGTCGCGCCGGAAGCCGCTGCAATATTTTTTGCTGTTCGCTCGATGCGCATCCATATATCTTTCTGCATGCCCGTGTCCAGTGTCCTGATGGTTCCTGAAAGCGTCACTTCTTCAGGAATGATATTTTCCCTCACACCTGCCTTGAATATGGTAGTGGAGATCACTACGGCATCCTTTGTCAATTCGCTTTGGCGGCTGACAATGGTTTGTAATCCCTGGATGATCTGTGCGCCTATGACGACGGGGTCTATACCCAGCCACGGTTGAGCGCCATGTGATTGTTTTCCGTGAATA
>DATMHB010000289.1:0-4176 GCA_035555175.1 Flavisolibacter sp.
TTAGTAAATTCAAGCTGGCCTTCGGTGATGTTTGTCAGCTCACTTTGAATGGCATCATCATGAACCACGTCCTTGTGCCAGTTATTATAAGCAAGCTTCATGTAGTAGGCAATTGCATTCGCGAAACCCTGGCGCTTTTCAGCATTCTCTTCATTGAGCGCTTTGTTGATCACCAGCTCAAGGTTCTTTCCAAGATGTGAGTACCTCGGATAGCGCTTAGGATAGGAAAGTGGCTGGGGCTTGGCCTTGTAAGTTTCTTTTTGCGGAATGGGATAAGGGCTTTCAACATCGAGCTTAAAATCGCTGATATAAAAAAGGTGATCCCATAGCTTATGGCGGAAGTCCTCCACGTTTTTCAAATGCGGGTTCAGGAAGCCCATCAGTTCAATGAGTACCTGGGCATTGCGCTGCCGTCTTTCCTTGTCCTCGATGGTGAGCAGGTGCTCCACCATTTTCTGTATGTGTCGACCATACTCGCGCATGGTCAGGTAATTTCTTGTTGTATTATATTCCATCCGGACAAATGTATCAATGAATTTACAGATAATAAAGGGTTTAGCTGGCTGCAGGTAAAATTTAATCATCTGGGCCTTCCGCAATAGTCACGACAGGTGCAAGCTGCTGGTTGGATGGCTGTCGCCGGCGGACCCAATAACCTTCAAGCCATCCGGGGGTCTTGAATCGAGTCGAGGCTGTGTGGAGTTCAGCCGGGCCGTTGCAGTGCTCCTTGCAGTAACGGATTAAACGCAAAGGACGCGGAGGACGCAAAGCAGAGAACGCAAAGTTTATCCAGAAGGATCTTTGCGATAGTTTGCATCCTTTGCATTTAATCTCTCCATACACTACAAAGCCGCGATCTCTTTTGGGTTTGTCCCAACTTAATATACTTACCGACGGACCAGGAAGCGCTGTATTCCGCCAGGCTTTCTTAAAATTATTATGTATCGGGTGTGACCGCGGAAATAAGGCGCCAGACCTTCATATAATTCGAAGAGAAAGTCAGGAACATTTTTGTCTTTAACTTAATAGCGCAGGCTGAGGTATCGCCGCGTAGGACCTGATCGATTTCAGTAGTACGCTTGGTACTTTAAGTACCTTTGAATTTTGACTTTTAAATTTCTTCGGGGCTCCGCGCGAATCCCGCTTTGGAGGTAGGGCAAAAAGAAAGGGGCCCCGAACCAAGGCCCCTTTTACAAGCCACCATCCTCTTCCACCTAAGAGGTCGTTTAGAATAAGTTTCGATACGGTTAAGAGTGAAGCGCGAAAAGCTAAGGGTAAATAACAGCTTCGTTAGTATAAATTACAAACATGATACCAATAAATTCCACCCTCTAAAACGATGAAATTCTACAGGTTGGGTGCGTTTTTGTTGAATAATCACAACAACGCTTTCTAATTGAGGGAAAATTTACCACATTCATCGGGCGTACATTGGTTAACAACGGCTGGCATTTGATCAAGCTCAGCACAATAGCATTAAAAACAAATGCCACGATCATGTTGCACCGGTCCAGGCCAGAAAACGTGGATGAGATTATAAAAAAAATTCAATTGATGAGGCGGCTGGGGGATTCCGTTTTCATATTGCGGAAAGTTTTTCCCAACCCCTAACTTTGAAAGGCATGATGACGGTTGAAGTATTCTTTCAACACCTTTTGGATGAATTGAATGAAAACAAATCGCTGAGGGCTTACCATAAATTTCTCGCCGATCCGCGCAAGCTCCCTTTCCGCAAGGCTTATTTCTGTCAGCGGCTTCAATACATTCTCGATCATATCGGATCACAGGGGCAGTCGGTGTGGGACTGTGGCTGCGGCTTTGGTACTACCGCCCTTTTTCTCGCCATGAATGGTTATCATGTCCAGGGCACTACCCTTGAATATTATTTCGATCAGGTGGACCGTAGAAAAAAATTCTGGTCGGCCTTTGGCGATGCAGGGCTTTTTGAATGCAGTTATGAGGATCTCTTCACGGCCCATGATAAAGACCGTTTCGATACCATTATCCTTCAGGACACGCTTCACCATCTCTATCCACCCGACGCGGCCCTGGACATCCTGCATCGATGCTTAAAAACAAATGGAAGGCTGATGGTGGTTGAAGAAAATGGCAGGAATATCATTCAATGGGCAAAGCTCCTCCGGCAGCGTGGATTCAATAAGAGGGTGGAAGTGTGGGATGAAGTGCTTCAAAAAAAATTGAGCTTTGCCAACGAACATATAAGGGGTTTCAGTTCCTGGAAGAAAATGCTCGAAGCACATGGCTTCGAAATTTGCGAGGGTTCATTAGATTTTATACGGTTGTTCCCTCCGTTCCTCTTTACGAAAAAAAATTACCAGGCCCTCATCGAAAGGGAAAAGCGGCTTTCACGCAGCGCTGGTCTGTTGAACGGCTATTTTTATTTTGGGATGAATTTTATAGCCGACATGCGCAAACCGATTTGATCTTTCTTTGCATCCATGAATATCGCGGTCAATACAAGGTTTCTGTTGAAAGACCAGATGGAGGGCTATGGCTATTTTATCCGGGAAGTCTTTACCAGACTTGCGGCAGCTCATCCCGAGCACCGGTTTTATTTTCTTTTTGACCGGCCGGTATCCAATGGACCCCGTTTTCCTCAGAACGTGGAAACTGTCGTCATCGGTCCGCCCGCACGTCATCCCCTTCTTTGGAAATACTGGTATGATGTAAAGATCCCGCGGGCTTTAAAAAAAATCGGAGCAGCGGTTTTTGTTTCGCCCGATGGGATCTGCTCGCTCAGAACGCGCGTACCGCAATGTCTGGTCGTGCACGACATCGGCATCATTCACCATCCGAAGGATTACCGGCGGTCGCACTATTTATTTTACAGGGAGTTTCTTCCGAAGTTTTTAAGGAAAGCAAAGGCGGTAGCCACAGTATCCGAGTTTTCAAAAAACGACTTGTTGAAAACGTATCACATTGATGCTGCAAAACTGAGCGTGGTTTTCAGTGCCGTGAAGGAGAATTTCAAACCTTTCGATTATACTTCACAGCAGGAAGTGAAGATCCGTTGGACTGAGGGGAAGGAGTATTTCATTTATGTGGGTGCGATTCATCCGCGCAAAAACCTGGTGAATTTGCTCAAGGCATTTTCCGTATTCAAGAAGCGGTTGCAAAGCAATATGAAGCTCGTGCTTGTAGGAAGAATGACATGGAAGAACAACGGTTTCGTTTCTTCTTTGAAGAATTATAAATACCGTGCGGATGTAGTGCTCACCGATTATGTAAGTGAACAGGATGTCGCCGCGCTGGTTGCATCGGCCTATGCGCTCGTTTATCCTTCCAGCTATGAAGGGTTCGGGGTACCGGTACTCGAGGCGCTGCAAAGCGGGGTGCCGGCGCTTACCTCGAAGCATAGTTCAATGGAAGAAATAGCAGGCGATGCCGCGCTGTATTTTGATCCCCGCGACCACCAGGATATCGCGGAACAAATGATGCTGATCTATAAGGATGAGGATCTGCGCAGGAAACAGATTGAAAAAGGAAAAGAGGCAAGCCGGCATTATAGCTGGGAACGTACGGCAGGCTTGCTTTGGGAGTCGATCATAGAAGCCTCCAATGGTTGATATGTGTACCTGACATCATGTTTTGACCTAAACTTTGTGAGCGGAAGTGGGCGGCGTGATCCGCTTCGGTTGCAATGTTCTTTCTGCCTACCTTAGCTGCCTAATTTTTCGACATGGCAAAATCAAGTATCGTGATTGATGTAGAGCTGGATGAGCAGCGTATCCCTAATAAAATTGAATGGAATGCAAGTGACAGTACGATGGAAAGGGCGCAGCAGGCAAAGGCCGTAATGCTTTCGCTGTGGGATGGGGCTGAAAAGACGGCGCTTCGGATTGACCTTTGGACACAGAAAATGATGGTGGATGAAATGGCCGATTTTTATTATCAGACCTATATGACAATGGCCGATACGTATGAGCGGGCCACCAAGCAAACGGAGCTGGTAAATGAAATGCGCAGGTTTGCAAAAGAATTCTATCATAAGTTCCAGGAGATCCAGATGAAGGAGAACAAGGCGTAGGGTTGTGGTAGGAAGCTATTGTTGATGACGGTGCTTCAACTCAAAGATCTGCTGTGCAGAAAATAATTTCTTGTCGTTTAATTTCAAATCAAATGAATCTTGAACAAAAGGTCATGGCGGAAATGAAA
>DATMHB010000290.1:0-2073 GCA_035555175.1 Flavisolibacter sp.
ATCCACTCCCCGGTAATTCAAATTTTGTTTTACACAGCCCCTCTCCGCCCCATAAATTGCAGCTCAAACGGAATTGTTCAATTCAGCAAGAATCGGGTTTTAATTTGGCCCCCTCGGAAATAGTTTTGGGTTTCAATCGAAACAAATGAACCTACAGGAAAATCTCGACTTTAAACGCATCGCGGAAGCGATTGAATTCCTCATTCAGAATTTCAAAGATCAACCGCGTCTAGAAGAGGTAGCGGAAAAAGTGCATCTCAGCCCTTTCCATTTCCAGCGCCTGTTTACCGATTGGGCTGGTGTCAGCCCAAAAAAATTCGTGCAACACCTCACGATAGATCGTGCAAAGAGTTTGTTGCAGGATCAAAAAACAACTGTATTCGATGCCGCTTTTGAAACGGGTCTTTCCGGAACCGGAAGACTGCACGACCTGTTTATAAAAATAGAAGGAATGACGCCGGGAGAATACAGGAACGGCGGAGCGGATCTGTCGATCAATTATAGTTTTGCTGAAAGCCCGTTTGGAAACATCCTCGTTGCATCTACATCCAAAGGTATCTGCCACATGGGTTTTGCAGACGATGAAGAAACTGCGCTGAAATATCTTCAACACCAATTTCCAAATGCAACGTACCGGCAGGTGGTCGACTTCATCCAACAAAATGCCCTCTATATTTTTACCCATGACTGGAGCCGGCTGGACCAGATTAAACTGCATCTGAAGGGAACAGCCTTCCAATTGAAGGTTTGGGAAGCCCTGCTTTCAATTCCATCGGGCCGGCTTTCCACTTACAAATCGATCGCAGGCCGGATCAATCACCCTAATGCGCTCCGCGCAGTGGGTTCGGCGGTCGGACAAAACCCGGTTGCGTTCATCATACCCTGCCATCGGGTAATTCAATCATCGGGAACATTTGGAAATTACCATTGGGGACAGATCCGCAAGACCGCCATGATCGGCTGGGAAGCCGCCAGAACACACGAACAATAGCTTCCAGCCGGAGTACTCCTTTGCCACATTTTTAAATCATACTATTTAACATGAAAACATTCATCTTAATTCATGGTTCCTGGCACAGTGCCTGGAACTGGCACAAGGTTGTTCCATTGCTAGAAAGAAAAGGGCACAAAGCCATTGCCATCGACTTGCCGGGCATGGGCAGAGACAAAACACCCATACAGGAAGTAAAGCTGAAAACCACTGTAGAAAAAATCTGCCAGTTGATAGATAGTATACCGGACAAGGTCATACTCGTCGGGCATAGTAAAAATGGCATCATGATTTCGCAAGCTGCCGAATATCGCCCCGACAAAATTGAGAAGCTCGTGTACCTGGCTGCCTATCTGATACCTGATGGCAAAACGCAAAGAGAGTATTCAATTCAGGATACTGCAGGCATATTAAAGCCTTACGTTAAAATGCATGAAACAACCGGCTCGCATACGCTGCAGCCCGAGATCTACCGGGAAGGCCTGTATGAAGATTGTGAGGACTATATTACCGAACTCGCAAAATTGTTGTTGAGCGCCGAGCCAGTAGAATCCGGTATTGTACCGTTGCAGTTATCAGATGACAACTTCGGAAGAGTACCAAGGGTTTATATCGAATGCACGCAGGACAAAGCGGTAACTCCATTCATACAAAAAAAGATGTACACCGAAATGCCTTGCGAACAAGTATTCAGCCTGCCAACCAGCCATTCACCTTTTTTCAGCCGGCCTGGTGAACTGGTTGAAATACTTGTAAGCTTATAAAGCCGGCGCCTTCGCACCCCTCATTTGAAGCCCAGGGATCAGCGAGCCGTGCCGCCTTAATTGCACTTTGGCATCGCATAGAATATTTCGTGATTCTTCATTTAACTTTATTGGCTCCATCAAAGTTTGCAGTTGAAAAAAACGCTTTTTTGCCTCCTGGTTTTGCTTGTTGCAACTTCTTTGCATGCGCAGCGCAAGGACCCTGATTTCAGCGTGCTCGCATTTTACACGGCGAAGAACGACCCTGCCCACATAAGCTTTGTACACGAAGCCAACCGCTGGTTCTCCGGTATGTCGAAACGGTATCATTTTTCTTAT
>DATMHB010000291.1:0-2535 GCA_035555175.1 Flavisolibacter sp.
GGTCAATGGGGTGTTATAAATAGAATATTAGATCTAGGGATGTGGCGGCTGGGGGCTGTGTAAGCAAAGAATTCCTGCCAGACCTTATAGGTCTTTAAGACCTATAAGGTTTGGGTTTCAATTTTCGGACCACTGCTGGATCGTGTTTCGCAGGCTTGTCTTCGGATAGATGACATTTGTTTTTGAAATTTCGTTGAAGACGCTGGCTTTTAATGAAGGAATCAATCTGTGCGTTGGATTAACCCTTCCGGGCGCCGGGAGATTCTTCGGATTTATCAAAGAAAAATCTTTCTTTAGCCGGAGTTTTCAATCAGAATTTTGCGGTGTGAGGTGATTGGGGTTTTATCGTGAACCTATAAGGTCTTAAAGACCTCATAGGTTTTTAAGACCTTATAGGTTTTTAATACCTTATAGGTCTTTGCCTCGCACTTTACAACCCCCGCAGGCTAAGAAACTAAAGTTTCCTAAATTCGAAACTGCCACCGGCAAATATTATAAAGCCTTTAATCGCGTTTATGGAAAGAAGAAATTTTATTCAGCAATCGATTCTCGCCGGGGCGGCAGCACTGACTTCTGGCATCACCGTCGAAAAAGGAAAGCAATCGGCTACCGCTGCCAATTTTCAATTGGATTATGCCATCCACGATGGCATGTTCAAAAATTCAGCAGGTGCCGACTTTGTCGACCAGATCAAATACGCCTATGACCAGGGATTCAGAGCAATTGAAGACAATGGATTTATGGATCGTCCAATAGCTGAGCAGGACCGCATCGGATCTGCGCTCGCGCGCCTCGGCATGCGCATGGGCGTATTTGTGGTGAACTTCGATCACTGGCCTGTAAAAACTTCCCTCACCTCTGGAAAAACAGAATGGAGGGAAAAATTTCTTTCAGCCTGCAAACAGGCCGTGGACGCTGCAAAACGATGCAATGCAAAATGGATGACCGTTGTTCCGGGCAACTACGAACGCAGCCTTCCGACCGAATACCAGACGGCCAATGTGATCGAGGCGCTTCGCCCCGCCTGTGATATCCTTGAACCGCATGGACTGGTGATGGTGCTGGAAGCGCTCAGTGATACGCCTGATCTTTTCTTGCGTCATTCAGACCAGACCTTTGCGATTTGTAAAGCAGTGAATAGCCCCTCATGCAAATTTCTTTTCGACATGTATCACATGCAGCGTAATGAGGGCAACATCATCAATAATCTTGATGCGGCCTGGACGGAGATCGGTTACCTTCAGATCGGTGATAACCCGGGAAGGAAAGAACCCGGCACCGGGGAAATGAATTACAGGAACATATTCAAACATATCTATCAAAAAGGTTACAAAGGAATTTTAGGAATGGAACACGGTAATGCATTTCCAGGTAAGGACGGAGAAGAAAAACTGATCCAGGCTTATCGCGATGCGGACCGGTTTTCCTGAATGGACTTTTTAATCAGTATCTGCTATGACGATGATGAGACCAGCCGATCTTTGTTACAAGCTTCAATCACGCGCCCTTTTCTTTTTCGTTTGTGCGCTGCTGTTTGCATGCCACGAAAAAGACAAATATTCTGGATGGCGGTATTACAAGGGCTCGCCCGAGAATATTCATTATTCTTCGCTCAGGCAAGTTGATACGAACAATGTAAAAGAGCTTCAAGTGGCGTGGGAGTTCCATACGGGTGATGCAGACACTGTTCACCATTCGCAGATCCAGTGCAACCCCATCGTTGCAAACGGAAAGCTGTATGCTACTTCGCCTCAGATGAAATTGTTTTGCATCGACGCAGCCACCGGCAGGCAGCTGTGGGTCTTCAATCCCTTTGATTCGCTCACGAATCAACAGCTGTTTTTCATTCTCAATAACTCAAGGGGTGTAGCGTGGTGGTCGGACGGCGATAAACAAGAAAGAGTTTTTTATACGGCAGGTTCATGGCTGTACTGTATAGACGCAGCAACAGGCAAGCCTGCAATGAATTTCGGAGACAGCGGACGTATCGATCTCCATGATGGTTTGGACAGGGAAGTGAAAGATCTTTTTGTTACGGCCACGTCCCCGCCTGTAATTTATCGCGATCTTCTCATTATCGGTTCAAGAGTGGACGAGGGTGCCCTTGCAGCACCCGGCCATATCAGAGCGTATGATGTACACACCGGAAAACGGAGATGGATCTTTCACACCATTCCGCAACCTGGTGAAGAAGGTTACGATACCTGGGAAGACCCACAAGCTTACACCTTCATCGGCGGCGCCAATGCATGGAGCGGATTCAGTCTTGACGAAAAAAGAGGGTTGCTCTTCGCTGCTACCGGATCCGCCTCTTATGATTTTTACGGAGGCAAGCGACTTGGATCAAATCTTTTTGCTGATTGTCTGCTTGCCATCGATGCGGAAACGGGCAAAAGAAAATGGCATTTCCAGGAGATCCATCATGATGTGTGGGACCGCGATCTTTCTTCTCCGCCGGCACTGGTAACGATAATAAAAGACGGCACTACCATCGATGCGGCAGCACTGACCACAAAGACGGGATTTATTTTCTTA
>DATMHB010000292.1:0-3538 GCA_035555175.1 Flavisolibacter sp.
TTCCCCGAACCGGTCACGCCAACCAACACCTGGTGCCTGTCGCCATTAATGATTCCATCAGTAAGTTCCCGGATGGCCGAGGGCTGGTCGCCCGCGGGTTGATAAGGCGCTTGAAGTCTAAAGGACATAGTTGTAAAATTAGGAAGACCAGGCTTTGCAAATCAAAACCGGCTGAAGATGGCTAAAAAGAGGCTGGTGTTTAATTTTTCGTTGTTAATCAGCATTTTACATATATGGCAAAATCTTTGACAACATTAACCTGCTAACCTACATGAATAAGCCCTGCCTCGTGCCTAAATCCAATCCAATTAATAGAAAAATACAAAAGTTTAAACCTATTGAACACCATTCCCAGCCTGTTGCTTTCAACAGGCTTTTTTTATGATTGGGATTATCAAGGGCCTGGGTTAACCATCGTCTCCATTCAATAAAAAATCCCGCCTTGCAAAGGCGGGATCAAAAGGTTTGATAATTTATGCGCCTTGTAATTCCTTGATCTTTTCGCGGATCTTTCCTTCGAGTTCATCGGAAAGTTGAGGGTTATCGTGCAGGAGACTCTTCACGGCTTCGCGACCCTGGCCAAGTTTGTCGCCATTGTAGCTGAACCAGCTTCCGCTCTTTTGAATAATACCCATTTCTACACCCATATCGAGAATCTCTCCGATCTTGGAAATGCCTTCGCCAAATACAATGTCAAATTCTGCATTGCGGAATGGAGGCGCCACTTTATTCTTTACCACTTTCACCTTAACGCGGTTGCCTATCGCTTCTTCGCCATCCTTGATTTGGCTCATGCGGCGGATGTCGAGACGCACAGAAGCATAAAACTTAAGGGCGTTACCACCAGTTGTTGTTTCAGGATTACCGAACATCACACCGATCTTTTCGCGCAATTGGTTGATGAAAATACAGATCGTATTTGTTTTTGAGATCGTAGCGGTGAGCTTGCGAAGCGCTTGTGACATCAGGCGGGCCTGGAGACCCATTTTGCTATCACCCATCTCACCTTCGAGTTCTCCCTTTGGAACGAGGGCGGCAACAGAGTCGATCACCACTACGTCCAGCGCACCAGAGAGGATCAGCCTGTCGGCGATCTCAAGTGCCTGCTCACCATAATCGGGCTGTGAGATCAGTAAGTTGTCGATATCAACGCCCAGCTTTTGCGCATAAGCACTGTCAAAAGCATGCTCAGCATCGATGATCGCACACATCCCGCCTTTTTTCTGGGCTTCGGCAATCACATGCGTGGCGATGGTTGTTTTACCGGAGCTTTCAGGGCCGTAAATTTCGATCACACGACCTCTTGGCAAACCGCCGATCCCGAGCGCGGAATCAAGCCCGATAGAGCCTGTGGAAACCGCTTCCATGGGTTCCTGGGAGCGTTCATTCATCATCATTACACTCCCCTTGCCAAAATCCTTGTCGATCTTGTCCATGGTGAGTTTCAAAGCTTTTAATTTTTCAGAGTTTGACATGTTTTTTGGGTTGAAAAGTTAGAAGAATGATGGCGCTGATCCAGGCATCCATTCTTAAAAAATTAATTTGTGCGAAGCTAATGATTTTAGCAAAAGGTACGAAGAATTTTGGTCATTATTTTGATTAAAAAACTGTGAAAGACGAGGAAAAAAATCACAATCATCCAGAGCCGTTTCTCATGCTGGTTATAAAGCAAGTTCAACGTTATAACCGAAACAGCTCCGGCATCATTTCCCGGTCCATTCATTATTTGAGCAGACCATTACCTATGAAAAAGATCTTCTTCGATCCAATCCTATTAGTACGATGACTGTTCATGCACGACAATGAGAAATGCCTGAGGCAGAAGCGTCATTATGGTGCGGCATCAAGCCGGAAATCAGCTCTCAGGCCAGATGAACTCAGCGCAAAGCTTACCAACGAAATTTCGATGGACAGCCAAAAGGATAGTAATCAAAGTGCGCGACTCGAAGGATCGCGATCCAATTGGAAAAGGCCGATGACTGCATGGTCCGCCCAGCCGATCATGCCTCCGTCCCTCCTGAAACCATTGTCGGGAAAACGGTGCTTGTCGCAGACCACGAAGGTGGTTGACCGAGCGAACAAATACGCAAGCATTACACAGAAGATGCAGGCAGCTGGAAAGAGGAATTGCCAGGATCAAAATTGCCAAAAAAGATGTTCAGTTCGCTGCGAAATGTGTAGGCTTTTAACTGAACTTACTTCCCACTCGAAAATACTGATGTCCCAATATCGCCTCGTATTCATTTAACTTCTTCTATGGTTTTGATGGCACAGGATTTTTAATGATTAGGTTGTGATCAGGAAATTTATCTACGGACCGATTTTGATGCTGGCCTCCTGCACCCTGCCGGAAGAAAAATCTTTGGAACAGGCAGCGGTTGCATCAGATACTACCATCATTCAAACCACCGACAGTAATGCAGCTAATCATGCACCCGAGCGTGCGCCCGATCTGCCAAAACCAAAAAAAATAAAGAACCCCCAGGGAATCTATCATGCTGTCTTGCCCTCTGAAGGCAGGCTCGAACAAACGGTGGCATTCTACTCCGATCATACGTACCAGCTCCAGGAAAAATATACGGCTAACAAAAAGGACAGCATTGTCGTGATCAATGGGACGTGGATGCCTTCGGATGGCTTTGTATGGTTATATAAAGATCAGGTGGTGCGTGCCAGATACAGCTGGAAGGGCGATACACTCGCATATTTCAGTCCGGTATCGCAGAAAAATTTTGCGATGCAGCCCCTCAACGATGTACTTGAAAATTCCGTATGGCAAAAGAAAAAAGTAGAGGGCCTCGTTTTTTCCGGCGTAGGTAATGAGCCGTTCTGGAGCATCGAATTTAACGACAGGGATACGGTTTCTCTGTTACTGTCGGAATGGAGCCAGCCTTTGAAATTAAAAGTGAATTCAACTTCAAGGAGTGCCGACAGCACCCTCTTCACGGCACAGAATGATTCCGCACATATTTCAGTAACTGTTTATCCTTATTTCTGCAACGATGGGATGAGTGATTTTGTTTACAGGAATAAAGTAAAGGTGAAATTCAATGAACAGGTATTGAACGGGTGCGGCGTGATGTTCCGTTAGCGCTATACGTTTTGCCGTAAGCTAAATACTAATAGGGCGATTGGCACCCGCCATGATCATTTACACTGTCAGTCTCTTTCGGTCATCGCTTCCTTCCGCTCCTGCTCCATTTCGGCTTCTTCTTCCTTTGTTTCGTTCGTATTATCGGAAGCATTGCTTTTTTCTTTGAAAGGGTTGTGACGCTCACGGTCCTGCAGGGTTGACTCAGTATTGTCTGTATTGCTGCTGTTTTGTTTGCGGTCTTTTTCCATACAATGTTTTTAATAATAAAGAAAATAAAGGGCCAAACAGTAAGAAAAGCGCCAGGAATCAAAAAAAGAGCGGGCTGTTGCAGAGATTGTCCTTCATACACGAACGCCGAACAGTCTGCTTACTCCGCACATGTTTCTTCATCGGCACAGCTTTTGTCTATGGCTTGGTATGAAACAGACGATGATCGTATTGGCG
>DATMHB010000293.1:0-4052 GCA_035555175.1 Flavisolibacter sp.
GAGGATATTGCCGGGGTTCTGTGCATGTGCCAGCATCGAAGCTCCACAGAAAAGGATAAAAAAAATGCTATGTTGAATGTTTTTGATCAAGAATACTGGATTAATCAAGCGATGCGATCAGTTCCCGGAATATGGCAGTGAATTTTGGCTCAGCCGCCTTGGCCGCTTGCAATACTTCTTCGTGCGTGATGATATTGTCTTCCTCACGGATCCCGAGGTCGGTAATCACACTCATGGCAAAAACATCCATGCCTGCATGCCGCGCGGCGATCACTTCCTGCACCGTACTCATGCCAACTGCATCTCCGCCAAGAATATGAATGGTCTTGTATTCTGCACGGGTCTCAAATGTGGGACCTGTTACACCGAAATAAACGCCTTCCTTCACCTGGATATTCAGATCAACGGCAATTTTTTTCGCCCGTTTAATCAGCTCTTTCTTATAAGGTTCACTCATATCGGGAAAACGCGGACCCAATTCATCATCGTTTTGTCCAAGCAACGGATTCTTGATCGCAAAAGAAATATGATCGTTGATGATCATCAGATCGCCCACCTTAAATCCTTTTTGAAGACCACCTGCTGCATTGGAGATAAAAATGGTTTGAACACCGAGAAATTTCATCGTACGGATCGGGAACACTACTTCTTCGGGTGAATAGCCTTCATAATAATGAAAGCGCCCCGACATCGCGATGATCGGTTTGCCGCCAATGGTGCCAAATACAAGCTTACCCTGGTGGCCTTCTACGGTAGACAAGGGGAAATGCGGGATCTTGTCATAACCCAGTTCATGCTGCACTTTTATTTCCTGTACGAAATTTCCGAGACCGCTTCCCAGCACTACACCCACTTTGGCGCCGGCTGTGTTGTAGTGCTGAAGAAATGCTGCAGCTTCCTTAAGTTGATCTATAGTGTTCATTGCGGCAAAGATAGCCGTCACGCATTAATATGGATATTTATAAAAATCACAATATTCCTCGTCGCAGATCAGGCGGTGCAATAAAGGGTCTTTCAATACTTCTGTGTATTCCATCCACTTGTTCTCAACTTTTATTTTATGCCACACAAGTCTTATGCCCTGACTGTAATCGACCCACCAGAATACATGGCCGGTATATAAAGGCTGGATCGGTATTCCATTCTTTCGGTGCCATCCATAAATGGCCACGCGGTCAGGTTTAGGATCCCTCGTGACCTTGCCGCTGATAACTACATCCTTCATAATGCCTGCGATAAGACCTTTTCTCCCTTTTCGTTGCCCTTCAATGATCAGGTGATGATGAAACATGGTGGGTGTGCTATCGCGCAGTGCATACATGGGCACCGGATCGAGTTTCACCGTGGCGGCTGCATAGATATCGTCCACCATTTTTTTTGTTGGCAAAAAACATTGCAGGCTGTCCGCAATCTTTTGTGCCGCGTGTGGTGTAATATTTACTCGTGCCCAATCGCTGTCAGTGCCAACAGACAAATAATCGGGTGCTACAAAAAAGGCAGCGTGAATGATTTTGCCCGATGAAGGATCTTTCGTTTGCACGTGCACTGGAACGAACCGCGCGAGAAAGGAGGGAACGTTACCATGGAGCACCTCGCGAAGCACCATGGAATCTCTCTGTTGCCAGCCCATTGCGGAGGCCACGGAATAAAATTCAGTTCCTGTCACCACGGAGCTTCGGCGCGGAACCGCAATTTTTTTATAAGGCGAACAACAACAGAAGATGAAGATGAATGCTGCCACTGAAAACTTCATCGGGGAAAGATCCAGATTTATTGCCGGACTGCGATCCATTCCATTTTCATTTGTTGAAAAAAGGCTGCAGCGGTGTTGGCGCTTCTCCTGTCAAAACAAAAAAATCATGTTGAGAACGATTTTGGCAGGTTGCTGTTTTGGGCTGTTTTGCATAGGCTGCCGGAAATTTCATTCCGAGGCACCGGATTGCATTCAGGCTTCGATAGAAGAGTTCAAAACTTCAAGCCTGTGCCAGCACGGCGCTACTGTAAAAGCTTACCGTTTCAAGCAAAGTATTGTTTACCTGTTCGATGCGGGGCCATGCTATGTTGATGGGGGCACCGGCGTGCTGGATGCCGCGTGCCATCAGCTGGGCTTCCTCGGAGGTTTCATTGGCAATTCAAAAATAAGTGGCGTAGAATTTTACTCCAATGCCACTTATGTAAGCACGCTCTGGAGCAATTGAGGAGCGCGGTTCTGCGACAGCCGGCGAGCTGATTTCGTAGTTCCTGCTTATCCTCCTATTTTTGCGCAAATTTAGTACATGAACTTGCACGAATACCAGGCTAAGGAACTCCTCAAAAATTATGGCGTTCCTGTTCAGGAAGGCATTGCAGCCAGCACGCCGCACGAAGCAGAGGAAGCATATCGTCAGATCAAAACCACCTACGGCAGTCCCTTCGCCGTCATCAAGGCGCAGATCCATGCCGGCGGCCGCGGTAAAGGAAAGGTGCGTGAAACCGGGGTGAATGGCGTGAAGGTGGTGAAGTCGCTCGATGAAGTCACCGAGATATCTCAGAAGATCCTTGGCGGTACACTCGTTACCATACAAACCGGCGAAGCCGGCAAGGTGGTGAATAAGATCCTGCTCGCGCAGGACATGTATTATGATGGTCCAAGTGAGCGCAAAGAATTTTATCTCTCTATTCTGCTCGACAGGTCAAAAGGACAGAATGTGATCATGTACAGCACCGAAGGAGGAATGGATATCGAGGAGGTGGCGCACAAAACCCCCGAAAAAATATTCAAGGAGTGGGTGCAGCCAGGTGCGCAGCTGCAGCCCTATCAGGCCAGGAAGATCGCCTTCAATTTCGGATTGAAAGGCGATGCCTTCAAGAACATGGTGAAATTCGTAACGAATCTTTATAAGGCTTATATGGGTCTCGACTGCTCCATGCTCGAGATCAATCCGCTGTTCAAGGCATCGGATGATAAGATCGTTGCGGTGGATTGCAAAATGAACCTTGATGACAACGCGCTTATGCGCCATCCTGATCTGGCCAATTTACGCGACATCAGTGAGGAAGATCCGACCGAGGTGGAAGCAGGCAAGTTCAATCTGAATTTTGTAAAGCTCGATGGAAATGTAGGCTGCATGGTAAACGGTGCAGGTCTTGCCATGGCTACAATGGACATGATCAAGCTGAGTGGTGGGGAACCTGCCAACTTTCTGGATGTGGGCGGTACGGCCAATGCGCAAACAGTGGAGGCAGGATTCCGCATCATCATGAAAGATCCTAAGGTAAAAGCGATCCTCATTAATATTTTCGGCGGCATTGTTCGCTGCGACCGTGTAGCGCAGGGTGTAATCGATGCGTATAAGAATATGGGCAATATCAGGATCCCGATCATCGTGCGCCTGCAGGGTACGAACGCCGAAGAAGCGAAGAAGCTTATTGATGATAGTGGACTGAAAGTTCAGTCGGCCATTCTATTGAGTGAAGCTGCCGAACTCGTGAACAAGGCCGTGAAGGCAGCATAAAATAATTCAAAAGTCAAGCATTCAAGGGACAACGCTTACTACAGCACGAGGCATTCAGCTGTCCGCTGTTTTCCAGAACTATTTTGAGTTCAAATCCTTTAGGGCTCTGCGCGTTTCCGTTTTTGAATTTTGACTTTTGAATTGGACTTTAGCGCTCCACCAGCGCGCCGCGCATCTGCTTGTAACAAACACTCAAAAAATTTGGCAGCACGTGCGCATAGGTCCACATGATCTTATCGGGATCATTCAGCTGTTCCACCATGCTCGTCCATTTTTCTTCTCCATGTTCATCGATCACCGCCTTCTTTTTTTCTTGAGTCTGCAGGTACATGCTCATGCCGATCGCATCTGCTTCAGGGTGAAATTGTGTGCCGATCATATACTCGTTGAAACGCACGCCCATAATCGCCTGTTCGAGGGGAACATGCGGCCTGTATTTTTCAATGCAGAGGATCTGTGCACCCAGTTGATGGATCATTTCGAAGTCGGGTGTCGTTACCTGGTAATCGCGGCTGTCAACTACATAAAAAGGATCTCTTAAGCCTTTAAACACGGGGT
>DATMHB010000294.1:0-8748 GCA_035555175.1 Flavisolibacter sp.
CTTTTGGATCAGATGGCAGCCGCGATCAACGAGGGGCAAGGGGACTTTGCTTCGCTCGCTGCACCAGGTTTGGGTGTCTCTGCAGTCAGGCTTGCGCTTTTGGCGATGGTCATGCCTTTGTCCGGCGCGGCAAAGTGGATCAGCTGGCGCGAGTTACCTGAGTCTGCAAATGAAAGGGCTTATGCAGATGAAGTGTTACGCAACGATCTTGCTGCACTCGAAGAAAACAAGCGAATAGATCTTTTTAACCTGGTGCGGTTTCCAAAAACAAATATCCGGATGTGTGCGCGCATCATTGAGGTGTTAAGGGACCGGTATTTCGGAGGGACAAATTTTAGTGATGTACTGACAGGGATGTCAGGTACCAGAGCACAATGGATTAGCCGCCATTATACTGAGGGGCCCATTCTGCATACCTGAACCCGCAATTGAAGATCGACAATCAATTCATGTGTAAAAAGACACCAAGAAGCACGAAGATACCCCCGGGGCCGGCTCCTGCCAAGGTGCAGGACAAACCCATCCTACCGCCTGAAAAAATTTTGCCTTTTGCGTCGATGCCCTATGGCCTTCCTTTATTGAAGGGAGGATCTTTTCAGGCGGCGCTTGATCAGGCTGTATCTGATGCTAAGGCTGCAGGCAGCCTGGGGCCTTCCCCTGAGGTTGCTTTTTCCATCATACTGCTTTCGAAAACCGGTTCGCATCAGCATGCGGATTTTTTAGGTGAGGAAATGTTTTTTTCAGCAAGCGTGTTGAAGATCGCCGCCATGTACAGCGCTTTTGAGCTAAGGAACGCAGTGAAAAAATTTGCGTTTCAAAACGGCAAATCCTTTGCCAGCGAAACTGATTTTTTTCAGGCACTTGTCTCAGAATTCGATCCCGACATCGAGCAGATCGCATTGCCGGAAGTGCAGAATACGAGCAAGCTGCTCGGGGACAAGTTCAAGGCGGACGGTTTTTCGGCTACACCAGCCTACCAAAAAATATTTAGTGTAAATGGGTTTGGGAGTCCCGGTGGACTGACTGTAACATTCAAAGCTTCGGACGGCGACAAAAATGAGTTTGCGGAAAACTTGAGTGCTATGATTCGCATCAGCGGAGATGAAGAGGCGCGTGAAGTCATTAAAGCACTAAGCTACTCATATATCAACGCGGCACTGATCAAAGGTGGTTTTTTTGATCCTTCAACAATGAAGGGAATATGGCTTGGCGGAGATTTTTCGTTTGGAGCAGACCCATTCCTGGATTTCCATCTGGGACAGAACTCCAACCTCGCGCAGGTGACCACTGCCAACCAGGTTTCGAAATTTTTCGCTCTGGTCATGCTGGGCCAATTGATATCCAAATCCGATAGCCAGGAGATGAAGGACCATTTAACCTATTCTGTCAAGTCTTGGTTGACCTACGTAACCCCGAAGATTAAAGATTTTTACGCCACTATGAGGAAGGTCGGCCTTGCCAATAAAATACGGTCTGAGGGCGCACTGATACAGTGGATGGATATGACGAAGTTTTATGCAAAGAACTTTACTGCTGATGTAGCCGTGTGCTGGCAGAATCTAAAAGAATTTGGTACAGTCGATAAACGATTCAACGGTGTAGCCGATGTTATACGGCAGACAGTTACCTCATTTTTAGGTATAACTTAAAAAATTTAATAGGGAATAATTAAGGAATGTGTAAAAAGACAACCAGAAGAGCACCGGTAGCAACCAGAGAGCAGGTCAGGCAAGGGCCTGTAAACACCGTTTCGCCGACCGTTCCCACGCCCGGCGGTGGTAGCACGCCCACACCGCCTGTAGGCCCCGATCTCGAAGCAGGAACAACGGCGCCTATATTTGGTGAGCCGGATTTTGCACCCCAGGTAACTTTTATTGCGCAGGCAAGTGGAACTGATAATGGTTTTATTGCTCTTGCCAATGCATTTCATACCAATTCCGGTTTGAATCCGATAACTGTTCAATCCATTGAGCAAATCGTTGATTTCTTAAATGACCCTTCACGCACCGGGTCCGGACCGATCAATAGAATACGCATCGTTACCCATGTTTTTTTTGATCCCTCGCCAACAGTGAACCCAACAAATATGATGTTGCCTTTCCTGACTGGCGGTGTACGACCAACACTAAAGAGGCATTTTGAGGGATTTGCGGGCACCAGCCTGGAGGCGTTGAAGTCTATGATGAGTTTTGAAACGACGTCGTTTACAACGACAACCATTTTTGTATATGCCGACCGCGCAGCGGATGTTATGAACCTTGTAAGGGCGGCTCACACGGCAACTATCAATTTAGTGCCGGTGGATTCGCTTGGCGATCCCAGTGGAGATTTTGCAGACTTCTTCATGGCTTCTGCCAGCAAGTGCGCACTCAATCGAAACGCAGTTCCCGATGCGACCGCATCTACAGCACTTAACCGGGCTTATGACCTTTTACTGGTTGACATCATAACCCGGATCCGCTCTACCATACCAGAGCCTCAGCTTATCGCAGTTAGAGACGCCATTATAAATTTAGGAACATCGGCATCCTTAAATTTTATTGCTCCCAATAACCCCGCGAGTTACGGCACCAACCTGAGTCTTGCACTGACTGCCATTCAGGGTGATGCCTTCCGTACAAAGCTTGCCCGCATGCGCCAAAGAATCGATCAGAATTCAAAGGTTGACATTCGCGGATGCCAGGTTGGAAGAGACCCCGATTATTTGCGCGCGATCCAGCTTTTTTTTGGAACGGATACAACAAGAAGACCTTCCGTTTCGGGACCAGAATGGTTTCAGCATTTTAACGAGATCGGTTTTACGTCTGCACAAAACCCTGCCCACATCCCGATAATATTTAACACCGGCATTGCTCCTTATTCGGCTACCAGGATCCGACAATTTTTCGATAGCTGGGCAACAGGGTTCGGGATAACAGATGCACACGTAAGTTTTTGGGTCACAACAATGGGATTAAATGCCGTTGAATTTGCTTCTCTTCAGTGGAGAACAAATATTCCAACGGCTGCTATAACTGTGCTTCGACTACAAACTTTATCAACGGGCGACATCAGCGCTGTTGTGCCCAGGCTTGTTTCCATTTTTCTTATTACAACAAATATTCCCAATCCTACTCAGCTTTCCGTCATCAATGTCCTTTCTTCAAGTCTGCAGACGTGGACCGGACATCTAAATGCAACCATTGCTGACAGTGCAGCTACAACAGAATTGACAGCATTTTTCAATAATCTCAAAACGGTTTATGAAAATGTCGATAACCGTTTTACAGCAACGGCCTCTCCGAGTGCTGCACAAAGGGTTGTTCCTGCTGCTGAACCCACGGGCGTGACAGCCGCCAATTTGAGAACGATGCAGACAGCACTGAAGAATTTTATTGACACGCACGCTAACTCAAAATTCCGACCCATCAAAAACTTTATGGGTTCCTGCCTCACAAACCTTCAGGATCCACCTGCGAAGTTTCGATATTACCTGGGGCTGGGAATGCCCTTTCTTGTGTACGACCCGGCTGCTACAAATTCGAACCGGAACTTTTTGGTAGCGTATGAGGATCAGACAGGGCCGTCACTGAGAGAGGATGATGCTGTTAAGTACTGGATCCGTTCACAATGGAGTGGCCTTATTCCGAATAACCTTGGTGCTGCAGCCACCTGGAACAATTCACGGCATACACCCTGGCTTGTGGAGCATCGTCAGCCTCCCGCGGGTTTAACAATCCCTCCTTTCGTTTTAAGCCCTACCCCTGAATACCATGCAAAAATTGTTACAGTGAACCATTAAAAACCAGCTATGGCACAACCTGCTGCACTACAACAAATACTTACCGAAGCCGGCCTGGCCATCACGCCGCTAAGAAGTATTACAACCGCACAGAGTGCCGTAGCATTTTTCAAAAAACTTGGTTATGATTTTCCGCCGGGGTCGATCGGCGGCGCACTTGCGCAGACTGCGACCCAGTCGGGGGATCTGGTGGAAGCCGTAAAAAAACTCACGGAAGCTTCAACAGAAACCGAAGTACTGGCCGCTGTGGCATTTAGTGTAGCAAGACTCGCCCTGGTGATCAATTCAATCAACCAGTTGCACCAGCAGATACAGTCCGGAGGTGGAGGTGGCTTACCTCACATAGACGATTTTGCTTTGAGACTTACAGATTTTCTGTTGCTGGATTATCTGGACAGGGAGCAGCCGCGCGTTCACGCAACGCTACATCTTTTAGGACTAATAGAGCATGAGCCATCGCCTGCAGCCACCCAGCCAATGAGAACCGTCAATTGGAGCAGGCTTACAGAAGTTGTTACAGATCCGAAAAAAGTTTTCAATGATGTTTATCAATGGGAAACTGATTTTGACACTAGTAAGTTTCTTGCCAGAATGGAAACGCTGATGCGTGCCTCGGCTCTGCCCGGTGGGCTGTATCCTCAGGCTGAAACGACACGAACCATGCTTGGTAACAGCGCGACAGATCTAAAGGAGTTGCGGTTCCCGCTTTTCCAGGCGGGTTTAACGCCCCAGACCTATGCACAATTTGGAATTACATTCTCACCTGCAGAGGCGCAGGGACCTAAGAAAAAAGGCATTGCATTGTTGCCCTATCTAATGGGCACCGCGTCCTTTCAGTTTAATGTGTGCGACCGGGGCGAGCTTGTTTTTGAATCGTCAGCCGACATAAAAGGAGTGGGATTAGTGCTGCGTCCGCCGTTTGCTGCCGAGGGAATATTAAACCTTGTCGGAAGTTTTCACTCTGCAATACAGATCCGCGAGAAGGCATCTGCATCACAGGAACTGGTGCTTATCGGTTCTGCTGGCGGGACGAGATTGGCAGTGCAGGGATTTTCTGCTACATGGTTCGTTGAAAATCCACAGGGAAAATTAGATGTAGGGGTGCTGGGTGAAATCGGTGCCTTACGTTTGGTTGTGAAGGGTAGTGAGGGCGATGGATTTTTATCTACGATCCTTTCGGCTTTGAATATCGAGGCGGAGGCAAGCCTCGGTCTTGGTTACAGTCTTTTGAAAGGCTTCACTATTACCGGCGGTGCTAAATTGGCAATCGAGCTCGCAGTCCATATTGATATCGGACCTGTATCTATTAACGGCCTTCGCATCAGTATGGAACCAAAGTCAGACCGGTTACTGATGGAGGCCGGTGCGGTCATTAAACTTGCGCTTGGGCCACTACAAGCTGTGGTCGAGAATATCGGTCTTTCAGCAGGACTAAAATTTCAACAGGGAAATCTTGGCCCTGCAGATCTGGCGGTCGGATTCAAGCCACCAAACGGGGTTGGCCTTTCCATCGATGCGAGTGTAGTGAAGGGCGGTGGTTATTTGTATTTTGATTTTGATAACGAAGAATACGCCGGTGCGCTCGAGTTCAGCTTTAGCGGTGTTGTTTCATTAAAAGCTATTGGGCTGATCACAACACGGATGCCCGACGGATCAAAAGGATTTTCTTTACTCATCATCATAACCGCAGAATTCGGAACGGGACTGCAACTGGGTTATGGATTTGTTTTGCTGGGCGTGGGAGGATTACTTGGCCTCAACCGCACCATGAAATTACAACCACTGGCGGAAGGCGTCAGGACCGGCGGTATCAATGGTATCATGTTTCCAACCAATGTCGTTGCCAATGCACCAAGGATCATCAGCGACCTTAAAAATTATTTTCCGCCTGAGGAGGGAAAGTTCCTTATAGGTCCCATGGCGAAGCTCGCATGGGGGACGCCTGCGCTGATCAGCATTTCTCTAGGCATCATCATCGAGATCCCTGGTAACATCGCGATCCTCGGTGTACTCAAAGTTGCACTACCGACAGAAGACGCGCCAATCATTGTACTTCAGATAAATTTCATAGGTGCTATTGAATTTGACAAGAGCAGGCTGTGGTTTTTTGCGAGCCTTTACGAATCACGGATCCTTTTCATAACGCTCGAAGGCGAGATGGGACTGTTAGTCGCGTGGGGCGACGATGCGAATTTTGTCGTGAGTGTTGGCGGATTCCATCCTGCATTCAATCCACCTCCATTGCCTTTCCCAAGTCCTGCCAGACTTTCGCTCAATATTCTCAACGAGTCTTGGGGCCGCATAAGGGTGATGGTCTATTTTGCTGTCACTTCCAATACGGTGCAATTTGGTGCGCACGCAGAGCTGTTTTTTGGCGTTAGCGCATTTAATATCGAAGGCACGTTGGGCTTCGATGCACTCTTCCAGTTTTCACCTTTCCATTTTATCATCGATATTTCTGTTTCACTTTCTGTGAAGGTATTTGGTATAGGACTCTTTAGCGTTCATGTGGAGATGAGCCTCGAAGGGCCGACTCCTTACAGAGCTAAAGGAACAGGGTCTATTTCGCTCTTCTTTTTCGACATCGATGTGGATTTCGATTTTACATGGGGCGACGCGCAAAACAATACACTGCCCTCTATTGCGATCCTCCCGCTGATCAAAGCGGAACTGGAGAAACTGGAGAACTGGAAAGCACAGCTACCGGCAGGTGCAAACATTTTGGTAACGGTCAGAACACTAGATCCATCCACTGAGCTCGTGCTGCATCCGGTAGGAACGCTGCTGGTGTCTCAGCGCTATGCGCCCATTGGAATTACCCTTGACAAGGTCGGATCCCAAAAACCTTCCGACATTAAGAAGTTCAATCTTCAGATCAAGGCGACAAGTGGACTCAATAGCAAAGGATCCGTTAAGGAGTCTTTTGCCATGGCCCAGTACCAGGAGATGAGTGGCGCGAAAAAATTGGGAAGACCTTCTTTTGAAAAGCAGGACAGCGGCCTTGAACTTTCCGTCGCAGGACAGCAGCTCAAAACCGGCCGCGCAGTCAAGAGGATCGTTCGCTATGAACTGATCATCATAGATTCAAATTACAAGCGGTTTGTTAAGAAATTCTTCCTCTTCAGCGGCGCACTTTTTAAACACTTCCTGAAAGGAAACGCAACCGCGAGATCACCGCTTTCCAAAAAGACAAGAAAACAATACCAGCCGTTTGATGACAGGATCAAAGTACAGCAGACCGGCTACTCTGTAGCTACTCAATCGGACAATAAGCTGTATCCATCAGGAAAGGGCACGTATAGATCGGAAGCCGAGGCAAGAGAATACATGCAGCAGCAGGTGGCTGTCAATCCTTCATTAAAAGAATCACTTCATGTTATTCCGGAACATGAGTTAAATCCAGCATGATGAGTAAAACAATTGCGACATATAGTTTTTTACCCTGGCTGAGAATGGGAGTTGCCAATAAAATCACTACGGCTCAAAACGACGCCAGCGTAAAGCTCAGAGCAACCGTTAAAGTTGAGATTGATATAGTGGGGGATGGAGTAAGCTCGGGAACACAGACCGAAACAATTTCGAAAGATGTGCAGCTATTTGGTCCGGGTGATGTTGTAGGCATTGACAAAAAGGCCATCGTGAGGACAGAGCCTCATAACTGGATCACCAATTTTGAATCCAATTATCTTCCCTACATTGAATTTTACGACGAGGATTTTCCCTGGCGGTATACGCCAGCTGCGCCAGACATGGCGACCGACAGGTTAACGCCGTGGCTTACGCTCGCCATTTTGAAAGAAGGTGATTTTACTGAAGGGAAAAATCTTAAGGATAAGCCCTTGTCTTACATCACTGTTCAAAACGCGTCGGCGAAATTTCCAGCGGCAGATCAACTATGGGCATGGGCCCATGTTCACGTCAATGAAAGTTTATTGGATAAAATAGTTGCAGCCCCGGGTGACGATGCTGCGGTGGTTACAACATTACAAAGCATTCTCAATAATAATCCCGATCATGCAAGCTCAAGGATCCTTTGTCCTATCAAGCTTGATGCGAATACGGCGTACCATGCATTTCTGATACCAACCTTTGAAACCGGACGAATGGCCGGCCTTGGCCAAAGCATGAAAGCAGCAGACCTTCCGGCTGATCTGCACGCGGGCCTTTCTGCGTGGGCGAATTACACCGGAAGAAAAGATGCGGATGATTATCCATTCTATCACCGCTGGTATTTTAGGACCGGGACAGTAGGAGATTTTGAATACCTGGTGCGGCTGCTCAAACCCGGACCAGTCGATAAAAGAGTAGGAAGAAAAGATATCGATGTGCAGGTTCCCGGAAGTAGCCTCAGAGGGATTACAGATCCGGTTGATGGAATATTAAAATTGGGTGGCGCGCTCCAGGTACCTTTTGATACGATGATTCCCGAGGACAAAAAGGACGTTTTAAAATTTGAGAATTGGGACCAGCCCGCCTACCCACATCCTTTCCAAAAGGATCTTTCGGAATTTATAAACTTAAACGACGATTATTCTATTGATACATCCAAAAATGCTAATGCGGCTACCGCGCTTCCTCAAGCAATAAAGGACGATTGCGATCCGCTGATCACACCTCCTTTGTATGGAAGATGGCATGCACTGGTGCAACGATTACTCACGCAGCGGGATGGCGCACCTGTCATGTCCAATAACAACTGGATCCATGAGCTCAATCTTGACCCACGGTGGCGGATAGCCGCGGGTTATGGGACAAAGGTGGTGCAGGAAAACCAGGAGTTGTATATGGAGGCTGCCTGGAAGCAGGTGGGAGATATCCTCGAGGCTAACCGAAAAATGAGGCTCGCCCAGCTTGCGAAAGAAACTTCGGTCAGCTGGTATGCAAAGCAGGTGGCGCCCTTAATTAAAAGATCGCCCGATAAGGCCATGACCTTTACTGCACCCGTGCAAAAAAGAATTCTATCGAAC
>DATMHB010000295.1:0-5921 GCA_035555175.1 Flavisolibacter sp.
TTGAAGAAATAATCAGGCGCTGATCCCCTGCCTTCACCCAAAAAGCTAAAATTGATGCCATCCGTGCTTCTTTCCACTTCCACCACTAACCCGGGATATGTTTGAGCTGCCAATTGCCAGCGCAGTCGAACCTGATCGGTGCCCGCATCAATAGCCGCGCGGAAATTTTCAATCTTTAATGCCAATGCAATCTCTTTCGTTACCGTCACAGTAGCAATTGCCGAGCAGCCATTTCTCTTTTCAGTCACCTTGAGTGTATATTTTCCTTCCACCGTGGCAGTTGGATTTTGAAGTGTGGAAGAAAAATTACCGGGGCCGGTCCATGACCAGTACAATCCCTGTGATCCGCCCGACGGCGTTTGAAAATTACTTGCCGCCGTATCACCGCCCCTCAGCGTAACAGAAGAATTGGAATTATATGTGAGCACGCCCGTGTAATTAGCGGTAGCCACAGGCGCATAAAAATCTTCGAGCACAACGATGGAATCCACCATTGCATTATTACAATTAGAGCTGCGTGCCGACAGAAAATATTTTCCACCCTTGCTGATGCCCACTGCCGACGAATCGGTTCTGGAAGTAAAGGACCCATTCGATGTTGACCAGGTATAATTTGTTCCTGCTCCGTAAACGGCGGGCTGCAGGCTTTGCGACGATTGTGTACAGCTTAGCGCAGCCGCAGGCGTTATGGCTGCTATCGGCGAAGTATTCAAGAACACGATCGGTCCTATGAAATCCTGCAAAGCCGACGAAAAAGAAGATGATGAACGCGACTTGACCAATACCCTTGTATAAGGAGGCGCACATGGATCTGTGCCGGCCGCTATCAATGGATCTATGCCGAGGCTCGTCAGGTCGATGGCCGCTTCGGCAAATTGTCCCGCCGAATATGATGCCGCCCATGGCGGCCCCGCGACAGTCGCTATATTCACCATACCCCAGGCCTGGAGACTGCCTCCGGATTTTGCCTGCACATGCGCATAACCATAACCGCTACTGTTGCTGAGGCCAACCCAGGAACCGGTCGTAAAATCAAAGGCCGACGGAACAAACGAAGCATACGTAGCATAGTCCACCCAGATATAAATATCGATGCTGCTGACTGCCGAACTCGAAAATGCAAAACTTAAGGTAAGGTCGCCGAAAGTTTTGATGCTGCCGTCGGCATTAAAGGTCCATGCGCTATGTCCACCCGTAGCGGCAGACCCCGAATTGGTGAACCTGCCTTGCGCGGCATCAAATCCGATGGGCGATTTATAAAACTCAAAATCGAAATACCTGTTCCCGGTAGTGGCTATGGTACTGGCGCCAAGATAAGCGATCACATGATTAGACCCTGTGCTCAGACGGCGCATATGAATATAGGTATCCACTATGTCCACCTTGCCGGGAATGGAATTGCTGCCGCCGGCAGGTGTGGTCCATTGTGTCGGATCCATCGCGCTGTTATTCGTGCCGGCAGTGTTGAATGAAGTGAGGTCGTAGAGGCTGCCGTTGCCCGTATAGTCGCGGGTATAAACGCCATCCAGCAGCAGGCTTCCGGCCTGCGTTGCGTACTGCGGGTACTGCATTTTTTTTGTGAATCCGTAATTCACTCCAGCATTGATCTGTTGCCTCGCATAGGCTGTTCCGCTGGTATCAAATATGCCAATGCCTGTGCCACCTATTTTGTAAAACCAGTCATGCGAGCCTGCCGCCGTAAACGTTCCGCTCTGCACCGTATCAGAATAAATATCACCATCGATGCCAAAGTTGCCGGGGTTAAAGCTCGAATAGGTTTGACCATAAACTGAGGAAGTGAAACAAACGCCCGAGAGGAGGATAGCCAGGCCTTTTAGCCGGAAGACCGGCGCAGCATGAATAAATGGATGGACGGTTTTCATAGTCAGGACAGTTTGGTTGTTGCGGCTGCAATGCACAAAATAAGCATACGTTTCAGCCGCCGCAAAGATAATATTGCGCTGCTAATCGTTTCATCTAGGTAAGCATAAATGTTTACCCTTGCCGCCGATAAAGTAATTGAGCCGCAAGGCAAGCCATAAATCTTTTTTACAATGCAACGCGCTATATATTTTACCGGTATATGTATTTAAAATTGCCGCGAGGACATGCTAAGACTGTAAAACCGGCTAATAAGCAAAGACAAAACTGTTTTCCAACGCAAGACCGATCATAAGCAAAGCAACAAATTTGCAAAGCAACGTTTCAGAAACTAGTGAGATCAATTACAGGAAGCAGGTGAAACATCCGGAGAAAAGAGGTCGCTCCGGCAGCGTTTTTTTATTCCTGCCAGCATCGGCATTTGCCTACGGCTAATGTCAATAATAATTTAGCTTTGAAATGTATGCCTGCCACGAAATCGTTCATTCTCCTTCTGTTCGGCACCATTAGTTTTTGCATGTCGCCGGCGCAACGAAAGTACGCTCCGGATGTTGAGCCCTGCGCCTGTCCGATTAAGGTGGACAGCAATTTCAAAGCCTTCTGCGCCTATTTGATAGTTCCCGAAAACAGGAAGAAACAAAACGATAAAAAAATCAAACTGCCATTTGTTGTCGTGCGCAGTAACAACGCAGTAAAGCGGGCAGACCCCGTTTTGTTCACGGGCGGAGGGCCCGGCAACAGTTCGCTTGCATGGGCGAGTGGTGTAACAAAAGGTGATCTCATTAGCAACAGGGACTGCATTGCTTTTGAGCAAAGAGGGACCAGGTTTGCAATTCCATACCTGAGAAGCTTTGAATTGGATACAGCTATCAAGGAGGCATACCGAAAAAATTTGAATAAGGACAGCATGGTGATCGTAGGGCTGAAACGGTATAAGAAAGCTCTCGAAGCCAGGGGCATCGATCTCGCCGGCTACAATACCGATGAAACAGTTGCAGACATCCACGACCTCATCAAAGTTTTGAAATTGGATTCGGTGAACCTCATGAGCGGCTCCTATGGTGGCGGACTGATGATGGCCGTGTTGCAGAAGGATCCGTCGAAGATCAGGTCACTGGTCCTTGATTCGCCGCTTCCCACTTTTATTCCCATCGACGAGCAGGAGCCGGCCAATTTGATCGAAGCCCTTAATCATTTATTTGAAAATTCCAGAAGGGACTCCGCCGACAGGCAATTATATGGAAACCTTAAGACTGAATTTCATAATTATTTCACCTCGATTGCTAATCGTAAGTTTTACTTCCCCTATCTCGAGAAAGCCTCGAAAGACAGCCTGCAGGTAGCCTATACCAAAAACGAATTGCTGGATGTTATCGACAATACAATGCAGGATGCATCCAGGATAAAAGACGTTCCCTATATGATCGCGCAAATGATCCGCGGACATCATGAAGTTTATATCAGGGAGCGGCTTGATAATATTTTCCTGAAGAACCAGGCGCCCGACGGCATGCGCATTTCGGTTTATTGTGCCGACCAGGCGAATTATCATGATCTGAAAACCCTGAACCAGCTGTATGATGTATATCCTTATCTGAGAGGTTATCATGTCAATGATGTGTACAAACAAATGTGTGACTGCTGGAATGTGCCACCCATCGATAAGAAAACGAAAATGCCGTTTTATTCAAATAAGCCGGCGCTGCTGGGCGATGGCGCCATGGATCCCGCGTGCCGGCCTCTGTATGTGGACCTGATCCATCATTATTTGCCCAACAGCCAGCGTTTTCTTTTTCTAAAGCGTTCGCACGGCGCCTTCGGCTGGGACGAAGGAAGAAAGATCGTCAAAAAATTTTTGGACGATCCGTTACAGAAGATAGAATCGATGCATCCTGAAATCGTTGCTTACTGATCGCAATTATTAATAATGGCAATGATAAAGACCCCATGGTTACAGTTTAAATTTTCGTAGGGACTTCATTGTTGGCCCGCGCAACCGGGCCGTCCCTCGATCAATTTTTTCAGTGCTTATCACCAGGCCGAATAGCGCTGCGCCCGCCGATTGCAGCGCTTCAGTTTAAGGCGATTTGAATGGGCTGCTCAATGGCTTTAAAAGACCGGTCAGTCGCAGTACAATTGAAGCTCTTCCTGACTATTTTCAAAGCGCATCGTTCTTACGAATCTTAGTCCAAGCTTTTCCAGAAGACGGATCGATCGTTCATTTTCCTCCAGTGTAATCGCGCAGATTTTTGGAAGTTGTAACCGGTTCCGCGCATACTCCAAGGTGGCGCGGGCGATCTCGAAAGCATATCCCTTGCCGCCGGCGCCAGGCAAAAATGCAAATCCGATATCGGGGTACTCTAAATTCGCACGTTTGATGATACCACACATGCCGATCTTCGCACCATCTGCCTTCCTTTCAACCAATGACAAACCAAAACCATTTTCCTTATAGCTCTTCATTGGTCCATTGGTAAGATATTTCTCTGCGTCTGCGGTGCTCTTTACATTTCTGTCGCCGATAAAACGCAGCCAGCCGGGGCTATTCAAAAGTTCGATGATGAATTCGGCGTCAGTCAAAGAAAATTCCCTCAATATTAATCGCTCTGTTTCTAGTATCCTGTTCATTGGTTCACTGATGATTGTTTGCATAACCGGAAGGCCGCCCAACCAACCCTAAAGAAATTGTTTGAGCCATTGCTTCGCCTCGGCGTCATTGGTAAAGCTTTTCATGGGAATAGGCGGTGGCTTTAACGAAAACAATATGTTCATGATCAGCTTCGAAAGTCCCGGCTTCGAAACCATGGCCATTGCTTTGTAAATGACCGGTAATTGTTCGGTAGAATACCTTCTTGTTTCCTTATCGGGCACAGGAGAATCGGATAAATAGATCAATAGCGGGACGGGTGTGTTGTTCGTTATTTTCTTTACCAATTGAACATTGCCCCGAATGAGTTGTACCGTCCGCTTCGGACTTTTTGAAAGCGATACTAAAATACCTTCGTCAAACCAGTAAGTAGCGATCGCCCCTTCGAAGACCTCCCTGTCTGTTGGTATTGTTGCCATGCTTGCGAATTTAGAATATTGTTGTCTGCTACTTCCACGTGCTCATAACAAGTCGCGAATTTAATTCATATCGACCTTTATAAAACAACGGGTAGACACTGTGATGTAAAATGCATTGCTATTTTCAGCAGGGTTTAAAAACCCGCAGAGAAAACAGCGGACGTGAAATACCCTTTGATCTTTTGCCTGAAATCCTTATATTGAATTAGCCCTAACAAACCGTTTATGACGAAACTGTTGCTTCTTACGCCACTAATTTTTTTCGGTTGCAAAAAATCGGATCCACCGATCCGGTCTTCAGAAAAAAGTATTGCTTCCGCAATTTTCAGAACATCGGACAATCCGGTGCTGTCGTTCGACATTGCAGGTGCCATTACAGCCGACAGCATTAAGTTTTCTTTCCCTCCTTATATCGCCGTCAATGCACTGGTACCACTGATCGAATTCAGTGGCAAGACCATTAAGCCTGCCAATAAAACACCGCAGGATTTTACCAATGGCGTCAGTTACCAGGTTACAGCCGAAGATGGCAGCATGCATAATTATTTTTTCGCGATCACGCGCATGGCGTCCGACACCAGCACTATGGTCCTTGGAAGCTGGAAACTGATCAAAGATTCTGTTTCGAATAATAACTGGGTGAACCCGTCCGGTGGTTATCCTCTTCCGGGTGTTTATATTGGTGCACCAGGTGACTTCTGGAAATTTGAACCGAATGGCGTCTTCTCAGCCAGGGAAAACAATATTACAGGAAGCGATACATACAACATCACGGCTAATAATAAACTGGTGATTCCCGTTTGGTCCAATCAATACGGCCCCGCCACCATTGAAACTTTGAACAATGCGTCTTTTATTGTTTATTTCTCTGCCACCAGTGCCAACGGAGGCCAGTACCTGAGGAAAGTTTACCTGCAGCGATAGGGGCGCGCGTGCCCGGCGAGTTAGCCGCGAGTCCCCTTCGGAAGACTCGC
>DATMHB010000296.1:0-9981 GCA_035555175.1 Flavisolibacter sp.
AGAATTGGCAAAAATGTGTTCCCCAGCGAATATCACCCATAACCTCAATGCCGCTTTTTCGTAATGGGGCGAACATCATGATGAAATTGTAATGAAACAATATGAAAAATGGCAGCAGTTTTGGGCGGATTATACAACCAAAGCTAAGGTTATCTGAAAGCATGGCTGAAAAAAGTTGGAGGGGGTTTCACGCAAAGCCGCGAAGCCGCGAAGCTCGCAAATGATAAAGAGGTAAAAGGCAAACTACCTAAAGCACGGGGCTTACTATTTCCCCTCGCTCCCGCTCTGTTTCTCGCTCTGTCTTTTTCCCTTCGCTCCCCGTCTTGTCCGCCGAAGCCTCGGCGAAGGCGGACTCTCTTGCTCCCTCAATTGCCCTTAAGCGGTCCTCTTCAGGTATTGCAACATTTGTTTTATTCCGTCGGCAGGCATTGTGGCCTGTATACCGAACCTTTTTTCAAATTTGCTGCTGTCAAAAAAATAGTCCAGCTCGTTCTGATACAGCATTTCAGGAAATTCTTTAATGGTAGGATTGAATAAACCCATTAGCCTGAGTAACCATGTCGGAATGGTTTGGATCCCCGGCGCCACATTAAGTTCGTCAGCGATCAGTTCAATCCATTGTCTGGTCGTTAGCTTCTCCTTTGTGGTGGGCACATGCCAAACCTGATCATATGCATCGGGCGTATTGCCTAGCAGGGCGGTAGCCTTACCGGCATCAGGAGTAAATGTGTAGGAGTGGATCTTATCGATGTCACCAAAAGCCTGCGCCTTTTTACCCTTCAATAAATTTTTGGCGGCCGTTTCTGCGAGCACGCTTTTATCGGTGTCGGGCCCGTAGAAGTCAGCCGACCTGGCAATGAGTGCGGTTAGCTTGCCCTCGTTCACTTCATGCATAACCATTTCGTGCAGTTGTTTTCTTACTTTGCCTTTTTGGCTGGGCGGCTCAATAGGTGACGATTCTGTCATATGCGGTATTGCGGATTTTGCGTACAGATAAACATTGTCGAAGAACACAAGTTTTGAATCATGTCTTTCACAAGCATGGATCACCGCCTGCATAAACGGCGGCCAGGCATGCTGCCATACAGATAACCTGTAATCAAATCCTATCGTGATATAAACAACCTTACTGCCTGCAATTGCTTTGTCTATCCCGTCGAGGTTATTTACATCCAATGCAAACAGTTCATCAACATCGTTTACTTTTTTTGGATTCCTGCTCACTAACCGTATCTGGTCAGTAAAGTTTCTAAGTTCCTTCGCCAACGGGATGCCGATTGTTCCTCCCGAGCCTATGATGGTTTGCATGCGCTTACTCCTTTAATTTTTTTGCCCACAGCCGGATCAAATGTGGCGAAAATATTTGTAAAAGGGACCGCCTTGTGCGGCAAATTCGTACGATCATATGAGCGTTGACAAGCGGCACCTGCGATTCAGGATTTATCCGGCTTTGCGGAATCGAACCACCCTTCACGACAACTGTTTTTCAGGAGTGGCAGTTGCTCAGGGGAGCGCTCCTTTGCGCCATTTGCTGATCGTCTGGCCCGGAAGACGGTTAGTGCCCTCACGTCAGTGGAGCATAGAATGTTATTGTAACGTATTAGTTGTACATTAGTATGACTATTCCATTTTCATAGCGATTATTTAATTTGTTTTTGACAGGCCATCCTCCTTAAGTTGGCGATGCAGACGAGTGTACCGGCAAAGACCAGATCTGAAAGTGGTAAACCTCCAGGCTTCTCTATTACCTCAATGAAACAGCCTCAATTCAATTTGATTTTCGGGTACTTCATGAAAACAACCCGGGCGCTTTTTTTCTCTTAAAAAGAGTTTTTATGAAAAAAAATTTGATCGTGCTTGTCATGTCGGGATATTGCATGGCATGTCTTGCACAATCGCAAACCAGAACGGCCGCACTTTTCAACTGGAATAAGAATCCATACCAGAATCTTTGGGCACAGGAGGGGAGTCAATACCTCGCAGCCGACGATAATTCTTATGCTTATTCAAAATCGTTAAGTGCCGGACAATCATTTCTTTCCTTAACCTTACAGGATTTTCGTTTTCACATTCCCGCCGGCGCTACCATCAAATCTATAACGGTCACCGCAAGAAGATTCAAGAAAGGCACCGCCTCGGTCAAGGATTATTTTGCTACCCTGGTCAAGGCTGGCTCCAGCCTTCAAACGCCTTCGGCATATGGTGTACGATGGAAAGATGCCAGGAACTATGCTGATGCTGAAACCCGGATAACCTATTCCGAGAGCGGAACGGGCAATAATGGTGGAATGAATAATCAAACATTTAAATGGACGCCTGCGATCATAAATGATGCCGGCTTCGGTGTGCGTATCGACAGTTATGCACCTGTGGGCGGCTCCGCGATCGTGTATTATGATTTGATCACCATTACCGTTGTATATGCCGAAGGTGTCGGTGCCCCGCCGGCGGCTAAAAAATCACAATGATCACTGAAAGAATAATTGTTTGTGAGAAAAGCATTATTCCGTTCATTCATTTAGCAGCGTAACAGTGATTTTTAATAAAACGAGGATGTCAAATTTAATTCTTAAAAAGGAGGTTATATGTCAACAACAAATGGTTCTTCCCATTTTACACGGCCTTTTGCCCAACCGCTTTCTTCAGTAAGCGCAAATAAGAAGCAGCCTTTGCCAGTTCTGTATTTTCTTTTCATTTTAGCAGCGGTCATGAACGCAGGTTCCGCCCATGCTTATATCCTCACCAAATTGCAAGGCACGCAGGCACATGTTACCAACAATGTGTTCCAGGCCGAAGTAACGCACGTGGATTGTTCCAATGGTCAGTCGCTTGACTTTTTTTACGTGCAGCGTATGATCATCAATGGCAAAGTGGAGATGGTGCTCACTGAGTTCATATATGAGGTGGGTACTTACGATTTGCTGCCCTTCGGAGAATGCAATGGTTCCACGCTGTACGGACTGGGTAGCTGCGCATGTCTTACAACCGCTTTTACAAACGCAGCTCCCGGGAACGATATGAAGATCGCTGCCACTGCCAAAACAGAAATAGCGCCGAAACAACTTTTCCTTCCCGAACAGCATCAGTTAGCGGGTGCGCTCGACGCCACCGGTTTTCTCTGGATCAGGGAAGGCGACAAAAAAGATTCAATGCTATAGAAGCCCCGATATTCTATACATAACACTCTCTAGTTTCAGTTGATCAATGTGATTTCTCATGCTGTACCGGGCCATGCCGGTCGGGATAAAGTCGTATATTTCTTCGTTTAAAATCAAAACATGAGAAAGTACGGCATTCTTTTGCTCTTCCCGTTCTTCACGACCATTGTCTTTTCACAATCTTTATCAGCTGTTTCCGGCAGGCTTGCCACACCATGGACGGATCAGGTAGACCGGCAACATCCTTTGCCGGAATATCCGCGTCCACAGCTTGTGCGCGCGAACTGGATAAATTTAAATGGCGCATGGAAATACAGCATCCTGCCCAGGACGGTCGAAACCATTCCTGCATCTTTCACAGGAAATATTCTGGTGCCCTATGCCGTGGAATCAGCACTGTCGGGCGTAGCAAGAACAGTGGGCAAGGACAGCGTATTGTGGTACCAAAGAACCTTCAATGTTCCGTCATCCTATCGCAAAGGAAAACTGTTGTTGCATTTTGGCGCGGTAGACTGGCAATGCGATGTGTACGTCAATGGCGTGAAAGCTGGAACGCATCAGGGAGGATACGATCCGTTTTCGTTTGACATTACTTCTTTTTTGAAAAAAGGAAGCGCGCAGCAGATCGTTGTGCGGGTGTGGGATCCGTCGGATGACGGCCCGCAACCCCGCGGCAAGCAGGTGAAACAGCCGCACAGCATTTGGTATACACCGGTTACCGGCATCTGGCAAACCGTATGGATAGAACCGGTGGCCGCAACCTATATTCTTTCAACAAAACAAACTCCTGACCTAGATCATCAGTCGGTAAAGGTATCGGCCCAAACAGCAAACACGCAGGAAAGCGATCAACTGTTGATTTCCGCATGGGACGGCCAGCAAAAGATTGCCGAGCAAAAGACAATGGCTACGGATGAAGTATCATTGTCCATACCACAGCCAAAGCTATGGTCGCCTGATCATCCATTTTTATATTCACTGCGCATCACGGTCGTGCGAAAAGGAAAAATACTGGACGAGGTGAAAAGTTATTTTGCCATGCGGAAGATCTCTATAGCTGCGGATACAAAAGGAACGCAGCGGATGCTGTTGAACGGTCAATTTCTGTTTCAGTTCGGTCCGCTCGACCAGGGCTGGTGGCCCGATGGATTATATACGGCGCCCACCGATGAAGCATTGAGGTATGATATTGAAAAAACAAAAGACATGGGCTTCAATATGATCCGCAAGCATGTAAAGGTAGAGCCCGCACGCTGGTATTACTATTGCGACTCAATAGGCATGCTCGTTTGGCAGGATATGCCCAGCGGCGATCTGGGCAACAGATGGGATCCCCGCCCCGGTATTGTCGGCAGGGCCACCGACAAGGACCGCACTACCGAATCGGAAACTATCTATCGCACGGAATGGAGCGCGATCATGCAGGCGCTTCACAATTTTCCCTGCATCGTGGTGTGGGTGCCCTTCAACGAAGCATGGGGACAATTCAAAACAAAAGAGATCGTACAATGGACAATGCAGCAGGATCCTTCGCGTCTCGTGAATCAGGCCAGCGGCGGCAATTTTGAAGATGCCGGCCACTTGATGGATTTGCACAATTATCCCGAGCCCGCCATGCCACGCGCCGATCTTTTTGGAAGAACACAGGCCATTGTGCTGGGGGAGTTCGGCGGACTGGGACTACCGATAGAAAATCATACGTGGCAGGACAAGAATAACTGGGGCTATCAAACTTTTAAAAATGCAGAAGAGCTGCTCGCGCGATACACGGCCTTCATGGAAACCTTACCAGGCATGATCCGCCAGGGATTATCTGCTGCCGTGTATACGCAAACGACGGATGTTGAAATAGAAACGAACGGGCTGATGACCTATGATCGCAAGGTGATCAAAATGCCGGTGGAGAAATTGAGGGCTTTACATGAAAAATTGTATCAGGCCATGAAATGAATACCACGAAAGTTCTAGCGCAAAGAGCCTTTAGACAAAGAAGCGCAAAAGACACATCGGTTATTTTTGGTCCGCCTCGTGTCTGCCGGCAACAACACGATCTTCGTCAATAATGAATTAGGGACACTCGGATCTGAAATCCGTTCACTGGAGTTCCCGGGGTCTCTGCAATTCAAAAAGGTCTGGGCAGAAGACCCCGGGCGGACAGTGGAGCTTTGAAGGGCTTTGCGTTCTTCAGTCCGCCTCGTGTCTCCCGGACAACAAAGGGATCTTCGTCAGTAATTAATTAGGGGACACGGGGATTTGAAAACCGGTTCACTCAGATCCACGTGTCCCTCGAAAATACAGCACAGGAGCAGACAGGGGCGAACATCAAAGGTTGAAACGTAAAGAAACTTCTAATATACTTTGCGTTCTCTCCTTTGCGACCATTGCGTTCTTTGCGTTTAAATCAAACCATGCATGTTCCAAAATTATTCTTTCACCCTGTTCTGTTCCTGCTGCGCGCTGTTTTGATTGTGTTTTCTCAGATCGGCAATGGCCTTTCCAAAACGGTAGGCGAGGGCGATCGTCACGGTGCGGGTATCGTTGGCGTTCCGCCAGTTTGCTTCCGTATTCGCGAGATTATTGATGATGCCGCGGTTGATGTTTGTGTATAGAATATCATTTACTGCAGCACGGACGGTCAGTTTCGTTGAAACTTTCTTCGAAACACCGGCGTTCAGTCTTCCTCGCTCCAACAAATAGAACTGGTTCGCAGTAAGGCCTGTTTGATAATATCCGTCGATCTGCGCGGTCCAACCCTTCGCGAACGTGAAGCGAAGGTTCGGCTGTACAAACCAAAACGTTCCCTGCGTATCGAGAAAGCCGGTATAGAAATTAGTTTGGGAATGGATATTCGTTACTTCCGTATAATAACCAAGGCTCAGCCATTTCCGCAGCGGCAGATCGCCCTCCAAAGAACCGCTGATGTTGGTGACCTTACCGATATTACCCGGCCGGCTGTAATACGTTCCGTTCACGATCTCGATGGTCTCGTTCGTGTTATTGAGGGTGGAGCTATACCTGAGACCGACGGTAACGCGGCTGCCATAGCTATACGAGAACTGTATATTATGTGTGTAGGCAGGCTGAAGGAAAGGGTTGCCGACGTAATAAGTAAACTTGTCGAGGGGCGAAATAAATGGATTGAGGTCCTGGTAATAGGGCCTGTTAATTCTTCTTCCATAATCAAGCGTAAGTGTTTGCTTGCCGCTGCTATCCAGTTTATAATTCAGGTAGGCTGTGGGAAATAAGCTTGTGTATGTTCTTTTGAACGAAGAATCCGGCTTTGCAGGATTGCCAAGCTGTTTTCCGTCCGATACCGTATTTTCTGCCCTTAGTCCTAACTGCATCGACCATCGTTTGCCCTCGTGCGATGCGTTGATGTAAGCCGCATGGATGATCTCTTTATAGATGAAATGATTGGTCTTATCATAATCGGGCTCGGTAACATTGTTCACGGTTGAGAAATAATCGGCCACATTATTGGTTTTTGTCTGGCTCGATTTTGCGCCGGCATCCATCTTCCATCCTTTTTTTAATGGGCGCGTGTAATCTGTTTTCAGCGAATAGATATCGATGGTGGCAGGCAGGTTGCCGTCTAACCGGTCCTGCTGCGAAAGTGAATTATCGGCCAGATAAGTAAAATTGTTGAATGCCTGCACATTGCCGGTGCCGTAATGGATATAGTCGGCATCAACGGAGAATTCAGGACCATTCTTACTGGCGCGTCTCCTGAAATTTAAATTGATGCCGCCATTTTTGAATGAATTGTCCTGTGTGTTGTGAGCCACAACTGTTGAATCAAGCTGATAATTTGTATTCAGGATCCTGCTGGCATTGTCATTGTTTCGTTTTCCTCTCCTGGTAATACCGGTAACAACTACGCCGAACGTATTTTTTTCATTCTCATAATAATCTGCACCCACCTTGGCAGAGAAAGCCAGACCTGAAGGTTTGATATAGGTGCTCTGTAAAAAATCGTAATAGCGGCTACCGTCGGATCTTTTAAAATGACGATTGATAGTAAGGTCGGAAAAGTTGGTCGCGTAATTCTGGGTAATGGTGCCGAATGTATTGAACTTGTCGTTGCGGTAGTTGAAGTTGAAGCTGTTGTTGGTTTTCGGGTAAACGCCTTGCGTGTAAGCTGCGTTGAGTGAGCCGTTGAAGCCTTTCACCCTGGTCCTTTTCAGGCGGATATTGATGACGCCACCACCGCCTGCCGCATCGTATTTTGCAGGTGGATTCGTCATCAGTTCAATCTGGTCTACGGACGATGCGGGTAATGACCGCAAATAATTTTCGAGATCGGAGCCACTGAGGTAGGTAGGCTTATCATCAACAAAAATAGTGACGCTGTTTTTTCCTTTTAAGCTGATAACCCCGTTGTTGTCCACTGAAACGCCAGGCGATCTTTCCAATACATCCATCGCTGTCGAACCTGCCGCACTAAGCAATTGATCAGCGTTAACCACCGTCCGGTCAATTTTTCTTTCGACCGGAGGCCTTTGTGCAGTTACCGTTACGCCCTGCAGGTTTTGGGGGAGGCTCACCAGCTTTACCGTTCCGACATTGACGTCTTTTTTTTCTTCGTTGAGTGCAACAGTTACACTACTGTCCTTGTTATAACCCGTCATGCTGATGATCAATTTATAGTTGCCGGGTTTGATGTGCTCCAACACAAAGCCGCCTTTATCATCAGATAGTGCAGTTTTCAAAGGAGTGCCTTTCGCGCCTGAAACCAGGAATATGGTGGCCCCTTCCAACGGGCGCTGCGTAGAATCCGTGATACGGCCGGACACGGTGCCGGTATTTTGCGCAGCTGCAAAAATGCTGCTCAGGATAAAAAAAATAGTAACGAATGCGCTTCGAAACATAAGGTTATTGAATTGAAAGAAATCGAAATTTAGGCAATTGGGGGCGAGGGGCGGGTGCTTATAATGATAAGTGGCAATTAGCTTATGCAATGATTGCAAGAAAACACGCAGGCTATAAACGCGCGGAAAATTTAAGCCGTTGCAGCAAGAGTTGCCCGGGTGGTTAGGTCTTGTTGCTTATGAATCCGAAGTGCATATTGGCGGAGAAAGGATGTCCTTACTCACCCGACCTGGTATAAAAACAATAATATTCTCCTGGCCGGTATCGAAAGAGTGTGTGAACATGGCGCTTCTGCTTACGGGTCTTGGACTTTATCTAAAAACGATAATGCACGCCGAGCTGCCAATAGCCATAAATACCATGGTCTGCTGAACCAATGGGAAGAAAGATACTTCCTTCCGGTGCCAGGCTAAAACGGCCTGCTTCCAGTAACATGCCGGTATTCAGCTCCACATTCGAAACCCTTAATTGCGCGAACACATTGTTTGTTCTTTTATTCCTTCCACTTGATCTAATGCGCTTTAGAAGGTGGGCGCTGTGGGCCATGTATTTGGATGCGGAAAGAAAAGAAAAGTATTGGTTATTGCCGGCATTCAAAACCACGGCGGGCGTTAGGTCTATTGAGCTAAAGGGGCCGGTTTCTTCCCAATAGAAGCTGTGGTTGAAGCCTGCCTGTACTCCAAGTTGACTGGCAAATGAATTGTCGGCTCTGGCGGATGAATCTTTGCCAAAGCCAAAGCTTGCATTTATCAATGGATGCAGCCATGCACCGGTGTAGCTGCTGTAAAAAAATAATTCATTGGAAATGGGTGTGTACGGCACACCAGTCTTATTGGTCGCTATGAAATGGCTAAAATTAAACGCGAGGTCGGTCTTACCCCGTCCATAGCGTTCAAAGCCGCCCGAGAATGTGTGCATGTAAATTGCCGGTATGGCGCCTGAAGTAACGAAGGCCGGAGAATAGGAAATGCCCCATCCGGATGCAGTCCGGAGGTCAACGACCGGAGCTATCGAAAGGGTATTTGCATAAGTGGTATCCGGGCCCGAAGCAGCCTGTGTGGGAACGGTCGAAAAATTAATTTGAAAAGAAGAATTTTTGGTCTTGTTATTATCTTTTTTGTCTGGCTTCGTTTCCTGCGAGAAAGAAAAAAAGGAAAGCAGAAGCAGATTGATTATGATGGCGGTGCTTTTCATGGTAAATGGATAATCAGGCTTAAAGCTAATAGAACGGGAACTTTAGTGCAAGTTCAGGGGACGGATTTTGGGGTTAAGAGGGTGTTAATGGAGGTTATTTTATCGCGGCGCCTGCTGCCGCATCCTTCTGCCCATTACCGGGGACCGTTAACTTAAAAAGCCAGTACGCTTTTGGAACGCACCGGGCGGTATCAATGCCGAAACTGTTACCAAGGTCGCCGGCGTAGTTTTTACCGATCATTTTCAGCCCTATCTGAATTTGCAGGGACTTCTTCAAGACAAACCTGGACAAATATTGATTGGATCGCAGCAATAATTTATTGTATCGGTAGCAACAACATTCAGTTGGCCGAATTTGTCAAAATTTGTTTTATTTGTACTACATATAAACAAATAAGATGCTTACAGAATTGTCCAAAGATCTGCAACCTATTGCGAATACCACCATGGCAGATCTTGTTGAAGTGCGTTTGCGTGAATATTTGAAGAAAAAATCTTTTTTACCGGGTGATGCGCTTCCTAAAGAAACAGAACTTGCCGAGGCTTTGGGCATCAGCCGCAACATACTTCGTGAAGCATTAAGCCGCCTGAAAATGCTCGGAATGATTGAATCGAAAAAGAAAAGAGGGATGATATTGGCAAAGCCGGATATTCTGGGAGCCTTCGAAAAAGTTCTGGATCCGCTGATTATCGATAAAGAGACGCTGCGGGACATTTTCGAATTGAGATTGGTTTTGGAGATGGGGCTTGCCGATTTTTT
>DATMHB010000297.1:0-5472 GCA_035555175.1 Flavisolibacter sp.
ACGTGATAATTATAACAGACGGAATTTTCCATTAAATGTGCCTGGTCGAGCCAACCCAGTTTTTCCCGGTGAGGACAATCGGTAAACAAGCTGACCATATTACTTTTAATGGCCCAATCAACCAGCGTGAATGTTTTATTGAAAAGATCATTGGAGCACACGAAGCTTCCAACCTTATCGGCAGCGTTGCGGTTATGCAGACCGCTCAGCTCAAGCAAGACAGGCAGGCGCAAAGCATTGGTATCTGCCTGGGGAACTGCACCGCTCACCTGCAGATATCGAAAGCCATAATAACTGAAGCGCGGCTGCCACGTCTCGATGCCATTCCCTTTTAGAATGTATTCAAAATAATAGGGAGAACCTGAAGGCCGCTGGCTGATCGTTCCATCCTGCTTCAATAGTTCCGCAGGGTAGATCCGTACGGTGTCGCCCCTCGTGCCCTGAACCCTGATGGCGGGAATGCCCGACGCATTCTGTCCAAGGTCGTACACCCATGTATTGGAATTGATCCTGCTGGCCCTTTGTGGCATGAATGTTTCAAATAACTTTACCGGTTCCTCCATTTGCGAATTCAATACAGGGGGGCCGTCAACGATCACTGCCTTTGTCCATGCAGCATCATTAAAACCCGCATCATCCCAACCGGCCTGCTCCAATCTTGCATCGTAGTCCTCGCCGCCATAGATGCTGGAAAAGCTTATGGGACCGGCCGACGTTTTCCATGAATCATTACTCACAAGGTCTTCGCGGCTACCATCGTTATATTCAATAGCCAGCCGGCAAATCATTTTTGGATAACCAAAGGCTGTTTTTAATTTTCTATAGCGTCCTGATACCGGGGGTATGTAATAAAAACCATTTCCGAGCATCACACCGACTGCATTCATGCCGGTTTGCAGGTATTTGGTCACGTCAAACGGAACATACAAAGCCTGGCTGTCGTATTTTGTCCAGCCAGGGTCCAGAAAATGATCGCCGATCTTTTTGCCGTTGATGCTTAATTCAAAATGGCCAAGGCCTGAGATGAACATTGTGGCCTTTTTCACGCTGTTGTCAATGGCAAATGATTTACGGAGCAGCGGTAAAATATTATTTCCTTTATAGCTATCTTTTTTAGAATCCACCGGCAAGACATCCACGAGGCTGTCTGGGATCTTTTCATAAGCGATCCATTGCGCATCCCTCCAGTCCTGCCGTGCAAGCAGACCCATTTGCCATTGAGCAAGTGAGCTCCATTCAGAAACATGATGCTTATTATCCCATACCATCACCTTCCAATAATAAGTTTTTACCGCCAGGACTTTTTTTCCTTTGTAGCCGACGTGTAGCGACTGGTTTGAAAATACTTTTTTGGAATCCCACACATTGCCTATACCCTTTTTGAGTAAGCCGGGATCGTCTGACACTAATATCCTGTAGGCGGTCTGAAGAACGGATCGCTCGTCCGACTTCAGTTGCCAACTCAATGATGGGGCAGAAGCTTCCACTCCGGAAGGGTCGGCCTTATGCTCACATCTTAGACTCACAACAGATAGATCCTGTGAAAAGCCCTGAAGAGAAAACACCAATGCCGTAAAGAGCATGCACATCTTTGCCATTTCAATGCAGTTCAACAGTTGCTTTAATTACGCCTGTCTCAGGCTTTAACCAGCTTTCAAAATGATCCTTTACTTCTTCAAATTGCACACGGTGTGTGATATAGTTGGTGGGCTTTACCAATCCTTTTTTCATGCTGGCGATCACATGTTCAAAATCTTCGCGCGTCGCATTGCGGCTACTCATTAAAGTTCCTTCACGTTTGTGAAATTCAGGGTGACTGAAAGATATTTCTCCTTTCTGCAAACCCACCAGTACATACCTTGCGCCGTGCGCCATGTACTGAAACGAACCGGTGATGGCCCTTAAATTACCCGTTGCATCTATAACTACTGTTGGCATATCACCATTGGTCAGCTGCCGTAACCTACCCATTACGTCTGTGTTCATAGGATTGACCGTTGCATGGACACCGAGCCTCTGACGGCAAAATTCCAACCTCCTCTCATTGATATCAAGCACGATCACCTTTCCTCCGGCGATCCTTGCAAATTCCGCAATGCCCAGTCCAATCGGACCAGCGCCGACAACCAAAACATTTTCATCCGGCCTTACGCCTGCCCTTCTTACGCCGTGCGCACCGATCGCCAGGGGCTCTACCAGGCTCAGTTCATCAAGGCTTAATCCCTGGCCGTGAAGCAAAGAATAAGAAGGAACGGAAAGGTATTCGCAAAAGCCGCCGTTGATGTGAACACCGCAGACCTGAATATTGACGCAGCAGTTTTGCAAACCGGAACGGCATGCAATGCAACGGCCGCAGTAGAAATACGGTATAAACGAAACCTGTTCGCCTGCTTCAAATCCACCCCCATCATCAACTTCGACCAGCTCCCCAGCCAACTCATGACCCAATATTCTTGGATATTCAAAAAAAGGCTGCGTTCCTTCGAAGGCATGAAGATCGGTACCGCAAATACCGATACGCTTTACTTTAATAATTGCCTGGCCTTTTTGAAGTACCGGACGGGCTCTGTCCTCGTACGTAAATTCTCCCGGCCTTCTACATACTAATGCTTTCATTGATTCATTTATTGAACATCCAAAGTATTCAGGCTAAGGCCTTCGGCGTCCCTGGACGTGATCCTCAATTTATAAATTCCGGCATTGATCATCGTGCCGGTAGTTGAATTGATATAATTTAATTTTCCCTGGCGCGTGGGCGTAAACACAATTTCCTCTTCCTTCATCAAAATGCCGGCCGCAGAGAATAGCTGCAACTTCCCTTTGATGTTTTCGGTTGTCGGATTATTATAAGAGATCGTGAGCGAATACATATCAGCCACGCCAACAGGAAAACTCCATTCCAAATTATTTTCAGCCATTGGCTTTTGAAAAATGATCCTTTCCTTACCCTCTACCACACCCTTCGCGATACCGGTCCCCTGCCATTTTGCATCAACCGCTTTATAACTGGCTACCGGCTTAAGATCATATGCCGGCTCGATATGGCTCGCCGGTTGCGCCATGATCAAAAGAGCGCCGGCTTCGATTCGCTCGTAATTCAATTTCAAAGCAGCGCCCTCCGCAAACCGTTTTTTATAGATGCGGTAAACATGGCCCTTGTCGTTGTGGAGGAAACTATGGGTATTGATGAAATTTTTCAGAAACGACGGTTCATTTGCAATTGTATCCACGCCAATGAAAATGTCGCCCTCCCTCGTAATTTCTATCTGAGGTATATCGGAATGAATGGCCCCGCCGGAAGCCATCCAGTCGGCACCAAATAATTCAGGTGGCACTGAACTGAAAGTCGTTGATGCATCGAGGAACTGCTGATCTCCAACATCAAGCCAGGAACGCACCTGCCAATTACCATTCGATATACCGGTAATTTTCAAGACAGCATCCGGTGACGCCGGCGGTCTGAATGCCTGGTCCGCGGAAGCGATGGCAATGGCCGAAAGCACGGCCTGCCCCGCGGCAACATTTGGAAAAGAAATGATCAATTGCCCGCCGGACACTTTAGCTTTAATTGATTTCTTTAAACCTCCGTCATGACCCGCTTCCTTCCAGATATCAAGATCTTTGAGCACCGTCTTATCATTAACTGCCACATCGAACAATCGCCATCCGGCACAATCCATTCCTCCGCCGGTGCCTAACCACGGCTCTGTAAAATATAATTCAACCAGGTATTCGCCGTCCGGCACAGGAAAATAGTATTTCAATTTCTCACGGCCGAAACGGAAGGTCTGGAACAACTTCCAGTCGCTGGTTCCACTGATCGGATCGAACGTTCTTTGCTGGCTGGCAAACCATGGCGACATGCCCGCAAAATCTTTCGTCCATGAAACGGATCCCCAGGTTCTATCGTTTTTTCTTTCACGGTCGGCCATCCATTTATTTCCATTCTTGTCCTGGTAGTCGCCACCGCCGCAATTCACCCGGTACAAATAACGGTACCCTTTTTCCGGCCTCGTGATGTTGTGCGCGTTCCTAAAAAAGCTGCTAAAATGCGGCGCCGGCGGAAGATGATGGAGTACGAGATAATCTTTTGCTACTTCCTTTCCGTTCACATAGGCCACCGCATACAAAACATTGTATCTGATATCGACATCATCCCATTGAAAATGCGTTCCGGTTCCCTGGTTCTTTCTCCTGCCCAAAGATTGTGACCGCACGTCGTTAAACAACTCCACTTCATCGCAATTGGAATAAACGACGATATTGTTTTTCTTGCCGGTATCCGTCCACCTGTCGGGCCAGGTATGTGAAACGATGTACACCATCGGTTCCTTTTTCTTGGAACAATAGTTGGAACGGTACATATAATATGCATCCAATGGCTGTTCCCAGGGGGTTAGCAATCCCTTATAGTTAACAGGGCCGATCCGATCCAACTCGCGATAACCTTCGCCGGCCTGAACCCGTCCCGGATTGTCGTGCGACGTCAGCAACCAAAGGAAATGTCCTGCTGCACTATCCTTTGCAGATTCTCCTAACCGCAGTTTTGTTTCCAGCAATCGCGCCATTCTTTCCTCGCTGTACACACCAGACTTGTAAGCATCTTCTTCGGAATGCAGATCCAGGGTTCGCCAGGCGCCATACTCGCCAACCAACAGCTGTCTCTTTAAATCGTTTGCATAAGTTGAAGGATCACCCCCATAAGTTCCTGTCCAGTTTTGAGGAACATCCCAATCGGTTCCGGAGCCGCCATTGCAGGTAGTTACCAAACGTTGGGAAGACGCAGTAGGATCCAATTGCCGGATGAGCTCTGTGCATTCTCTCGCAAACTCTTCGGGCAGTTTACTCTCATTTTGAAGTCCCCATAAAACAAGTGAAGGGCTGTTACGCCGCTCTTTCACCCATTCTTTCAAACCATTCTTAAAATTTCTTCTGAATTCCGGATTATCATACCAGATATGTGCCCCCATTTGTGTCCACCAAAGCATGCCTAAACTATCCCAGTAATGTTGATACCTGAGATTGTGCGGATGATGGGCATCGCGGAAAGCATTGAAGCCTGCCGCTTTCATTTGCATGACCCTCGACCTGATCTGCGCCTCGCCGAAGGCATGACTGTTGCCGAGGAGGTGCTCATATTCGCAAATGCCATTGATAAAAACAGGCCGGCCATTCAACAAGAACTGCCTTGAACTTTTACCCGCCGGCCAGCTGATCCAGCGAATACCATAAGGTGTTACAGTATGGTCAACGACATTTCCATTTTCAATGATTTCAGTGATCAGCCTGTACAAATAAGGATCGTCGGTTGACCAAAGCCTTGCATTTTTAATGACGGGCGGCAGTTGCTTCATTACAACCGTCTGCTGCGCCGCAATTTTATCTGATACGCGGGCCTCGGTCACCACCACGCCATTCCGATCAATTAATTTGTTGACGAGGGTTATATTCTTTTCAGACGCACCATAATTT
>DATMHB010000298.1:0-3402 GCA_035555175.1 Flavisolibacter sp.
TCATCGGAGATAACAGATCCTGAAGTCCTAAAGAAGAAACTGGATGAAGTGCCTGATATGTCGGGTCTCGAGCTGGCATCAGTCGTGAGCACGCAGGTGCCCTATGAGCTCGGCGATCCTTCTTCACCCATAAAAATTGCCGTACTCGACTATGGCACCAAAAGAAATATTCTCAACTGCATGGTGGAGCGTGGCGCACACGTGAAAGTATTTCCGGCAAAGACACCGGTGGCTGAGCTGAAGCAATTCAATCCCGCAGGTTATTTCATCAGCAACGGCCCCGGCGATCCGGCCGCGATGGACTATGCCGTGACCACGGTGAAGGATATCCTAAAAGAAGATAAGCCAACCTTTGGCATTTGCCTGGGCCACCAATTGCTGGCGCTGGCCAACGACATTCCAACGTTCAAAATGCATCATGGTCACAGAGGTATGAATCATCCTGTAAAGAACATCGTGTCCGGCAGGTGCGAGATTACTACGCAAAACCATGGATTTGGCGTGGATCCGGAGGCGGTGCGTGAGGCCACTAACATCGAGATCACCCATGTAAATCTCAATGACCAGTCGATCGAAGGCATTCGCGTGAAAGGCAAGCCGGCCTTTTCGGTGCAGTATCACCCTGAGAGCACGCCCGGGCCGCACGACAGCCGTTACCTGTTTGATGAATTCATTGCGATGATCTCAGAGCATTTGAAAAAATAAGTGCAGACGAAGACGCGGAATTGATGTGGCCATTGAATTCCTTATCTTAATCTGCGAAACAGCAATATGAAAATAGCCATCATCAACGGTCCCAATCTAAACCTGCTCGGGAAAAGAGAAACCGATATTTATGGTAATCTTCCCTTTGAGACTTTTCTTCAGCAGCTGAAAACGAAATTTCCGGACACTGAACTTTCGTATTATCAGAGCAATGTTGAAGGTGAGCTGATCAACGAGATTCAAAGAGTAGGATTCGATCATGATGGCATCATCGTCAATCCCGGCGGTTATACCCACACTTCCGTTGCCATCGGCGATGCTATTGCAGCCATCAAGGCGCCCGTGATAGAAGTGCATATTTCAAACGTGCATGCGCGGGAAGAATTCAGAAAGCTGTCGCACGTATCAGGAAAATCGGTCGGCAGTATTTTCGGCCTGGGCCTTAAAGGCTATGAGCTAGCCCTGCAATGGTTCATCCAGAAGTGATCATCGTCACCGAACGTCCCATATCCGCAATCAAACGCTGGATGAATGCCAGCTGGTCTCTAAGCAATAGTTCATCTGAACCAAGTGCTACCATATCACCAGAATCTTTTTTGTCTTCTTCTTTTTGTATCACAACCGGTTTGCCATCGATCTTTTCAACAATCTGTGCGAGCAGCGATAATGAGCGCTTTACGGAACGGATCAGCTTCGGATCGTGGTTGCGTGGCTCTTTTCCGATCAGCGACGTGGCTACCGTGGCAATATTGGAATAAAGAATAAGGCTCAGTACTACGAACTGGTGCACCTGTTCGCTATTGCGCTGCTTGCTCTTAGGCTCGGAAAGCATGCGCTGAAACGCAGCGGAAAGGTTGGCCGAGTTGAGGTATACGTCCTTTCTTGCCAGCTTGTATTCGAGCATCGTTACCTGGTTGCCGCATAACGCCTTCAGGATCTTTTCAAGATAATTGGCATTGGCCTTGACAATGCCGTTCATGTATGTCTTCAACTGCCCCGACTCCCACGACGGGAACAAAAAATATGATGCAGAGAAAGCGATCGCGCATCCAAGTACCGTATCGAAGATCCGTTCCTGTGCTACAGAACGGTATGCCGTTCCAAGAAATGAAAAAAGAATAAGGATATAAGGCGTGGTGCAGATCACCATCAGCAGGTATTGGATGCGCATGAATGAATAAGTGGCGATCATGAATACCACCATGAAGGCGAACTGCACCGATTTATTCGGAATGAAAACAAGTATCAGCACGCCGATCACACCGCCTGCCAACGTTCCCACAATACGTTCGATATTTCTTTGCTTTGTAAGACTGAATGCGGGCTTCAACATGAAGGCGATCGTCATCAGCACCCAATAGCTATGATGTCCGTAGGCCAGTACCCTGGCAATTATAAATCCCGCAACGCAAGCGATGGTCACCCTCAATGAGTGCCTGAAGACAGAAGATTGCAAAGAAAGGTTGTTCCAGAATATACGTGGGTCGAGCGACTGGTGACTCACAAAATGCGCATGGTCGAGCCGCTCCCTTCCGCTCGTCATCTCACCTCCGAAATATTCCCTGATGGCCTTGAGCTCATTGAGCATTCTGCGCAGGTTGACGAGGATCTTTTTAAGGACTATGGAATTAGCGCTGTCATTTTTTGTGATCAGATCGATGTTTGATTTAAGATCCCGCAGCTCCGCATCATAATCAAAGCCGGCATGGAAAGCCGCATTGGCCTGGATGGCCACCCCGATGGCATCGAGCTCACGAACCGTTTTTTTCAGTGAAGCCTCTATTAGTTCAAGTGCTCCGGTGTGTTGAAATTGTTTGCGCAACAGATCGTAATCATAATAAGAGGCCGTGATGTCTTCAAAGAGATCGACCGTTTCAACAAAGGTCAGCACCAATCGTCTTCCGTCGGGCGTTGATTCTTCAACGATACGCCTCGTCTTGAAAAATAATTCTCTAACCGCATCCTGTTTTTCGTTCACCACAACCTGTTGTGCCACGAGCCGCCTGTAATTTGCCGCTAAGTCGGAGTTGACGTCATAAAAATCTGCTTTGATAGAAAGATATACCGCAATTTCGCGGATGCAGTCGCCGAGGGCCCTTTGTGCAATGCGGTAGGGCCGGATGGTGTGCAGCAATAAACTCAATCCAAGATAATAAAGTCCTCCTCCAAAGATCAGGAACGCATGTGGAAGGATCTCCTGGCCCTCAACAGGCTTGTCCATCGTAAGGATCATGACCAGGATAGCTGCGTTACCAACAGAAGTAGCCCGGCTGCCATATACGTTGAACATCGAAAAGAAAAAACTCACGACAGCGATTTCGATGCCCATGGTTACAACGTTCGCCTGTGCAAAAGAAGTGGCAATGGAGACCAGGAAGGCAAATGCCATACAAAACAACATTCCGTTCCTTCGCTGAAGTACAGGTCCCGGCGCATCAGTAAGGCTGGCACACATTGCGCCAAGTGAGATCGTCAGGCCTGCATCAAAAAATCCAAGATAAGATCCTGCCAGTGCAGGAAGAAGAATTGCAAACGCAGCGCGGAAACCATCGGCAAATGACTGGCTGTAAAAAAAATACCGGATCTCCTTCGCTCCTGTCTGCATAGTGATGAAGGCAGGGGCTCGGCCCCGCCGGGCCCGAAAATAAGACGGGAAATCTTATTGTCAGCCTAAGCGCTAAAGGCGCCTATATAAGT
>DATMHB010000299.1:0-3153 GCA_035555175.1 Flavisolibacter sp.
AATATAAGGGTGAAGGTGATGCAGACGATCTATACTTTGAGTACCCTTGAACAGGAAGTAAAGCCCGGTGAGCCCGTTAAATTGCTTCAAAAGCATTTTGATCAGTCAAGAGAGTTGCTTGTCTACCTTACTTACTTCTTAACCGAAGTGGCCGGCTATGCTGAAAAAGATGCGCACCTGCGGAGCGCCAAACATCTGCCTACAAACGAAGACCTGAATGTAAATACGAAGATCGCAGGCAATGAGCTGCTGTGGAGGATCAAAGAAGATGCTTCGTATCAGCACGAGCTGGGCAGAACGAAGCCTGATCTGCGGATCGACAAGGAGCTTGTGAAGAAGATCTACTCAAAACTTACAGAGGCCGATATTTACAAACAATACATTGCGCAGGCGCAAAGAAAGCAGAAGGACGAAAAAGAAATCCTGGAATTCATTTTGAATGAGCTCATGCTCAATGATGAAGTCTTCATCAGTCACATAGAAGAAAATTTTATGAACTGGGATGATGATGCAGACCTCGTGTTGCAGGTGCTGAGAAATTTATTGCAGAAACCGGGATCGGTTGATTTCAAGGAAGCGATGAGTCCCGACAAATGGGAGTTTGCAAAGAGTTTGCTCACTACCATCCTTGAAAAAAAAGAGCACCTTGAGACATTCATTGTTCCCAAACTCAAGAACTGGGATGCTGAGCGAATTGCCGCCCTCGACATGATCATAATGAAGATGGGTGTGGCCGAATTCCTTTATTTCGAAACGATACCGCCAAAGGTCACCATCAACGAGTATATCGACATTGCCAAGGAATACAGCACGCAACAAAGCGGCCAGTTTGTGAATGGTATTCTGGACAATATTCATAAGGAGCTTGTTCAACAGGGTAAGCTTCATAAAACAGATTTTAAGAAGGCTTAACGTTGAATTCTGTTACATTTGCAACTGCAAAATTTTTCTATGAAACAGATCTTTTCATTTTTCATTCTTGCAGCCATGATGGCTTCTTGCACCAGCACGGATAAACCAGCCACGGTTGACAAGGACAAGGCGTTGCAGGACACTGCTAACTTTACCACCATCCAGTGGCTTGATTCGACCGAGCAGAATATTGGAAAAGTGGACGAAGGCCAGGTAGTGGAAATATCCTGGCATTTTAAAAACGCAGGCAACAAACCTCTGGTTGTGGCCAATGTGCGCCCGGGGTGCGGCTGCACCGGCGCAGAAGGTCCCGTAGAACCGGTCGCGCCAGGGAAGGAAAGTGTGATCAAGGCAAAATTCGACAGCAAGAATTTCCAGGGCATTCAGCACAAGCAGGTGTATGTAAAGGCTAACAACACAAACAAGAATTCGACAGATCAGGACATCCTGAATTTTGTGGTGGATGTAGTTCCCAAAAAATAATTCAACAACCAATTTTACAATATGTTCTTATTACAGGCACAACCAGGCGGTATCGGGATCACACCGATTTTCTTCGGACTGATGATCCTTGTTTTCTGGCTTTTCTTTATCCGCCCCCAGGCAAAAAAGCAAAAACAGCAAAAGACTTTTCTGGAGAATCTCCAGAAGGGTGAAAAAGTAGTTACGATAGCAGGCATTCATGGTACAGTGAATAAAGTAAATGAAGATGGAACGATCAGCCTCGAGATCAATCCGGGCAGCTATATCAAGATCGAAAAAAGCGCGATCTCGATGGAGTGGACCAATCAGCTCAACAAGCCGGTGGTTGCCGTTGAAAAGAAATAACCAAACTTAAGCTATCCTTATCTCATCTTATCCCGGACAATTTGCTCCGGGATTTTTTTTATTCGCAATTAATTTAGAATTTGGATCATGCTCCGGATCGGACTTACTGGCGGAATTGGCTCAGGTAAAACCACAGTGGCAAAAATTTTTGAGCTGCTGAACGTGCCGGTTTATTACGCGGATGCCGCATCGAAAAGGCTGTATCATACCGATGCTGAGCTGATGAAGAACATCAAGCAGCATTTTGGCGAAGACATGTACACCAATGACCAGCTCAACCGGTCCAAACTGGCAGCCGTTGTATTTTCCGACGCTGCCAGGCTTAATTTACTAAATCAACTGGTGCACCCTCCTACCCTCCGTGATGCGGAGGAATGGATGAAGCGTCAATCGGCACCCTACGCCATCAAGGAAGCTGCGCTGCTTTTCGAAAGCGGTTCAGCGGGCGGACTGGACCTGATCGTTGGTGTCAGCGCACCGTTAAGCCTCCGTTTAAAAAGAGTAATGGACCGCGACGGCGTCTCAAGAGAGGAAGTGTTGCGGCGAACAAAGAACCAGATCGATGAAGACATGAAGATGAAGCTGTGCGACTTCATCATACGGAATAATGAGCAAAACCTGGTAATACCACAGGTGCTGCAACTACATGAAAGCTTCCTTCAGCTTGCAAGTGATCGGAAATAAAAAATCCCGACGTAAAGTCGGGATTAAAAAAATCTACCGGTTTATTAACGACTGGGGATTGCATCACAGGCAATACCCTCGATAGCGCCTGTATAGCAAGGAAGGGCTTTACCGCTTTTGAATACTGCCGAAGTGCTTCCTCTGCTGAACGGTTTGTTCACGATGAGCTTGAAATAAGAGACTGCGGATCCATCGAGACCCTGGTCAAATTTCATCACAGGTGAAAAATAACAGGTCAGGCTCGGATCAACCGCAATTGTAGCGGGAAGAGCGCTCCAGTTCAAACCGTCGGTACTGTAAGCAGCGCCCACAAGGTCTGATTGCGAAACGCAGCTGCCCAGGATCAGGTCCCAATGGCTAAGGTCCTGTAAAGTACCATCTTTACCACTGCCCGGATTTGGGTTTACAACCTTCCAAACCCACTCGTAATTGTCGCCAACCTGAGTGTTTGAAAGAAGTTCTACCGAATATCCGTCCAATGCCTTTGCTTTGGTTTGATGTTGCGGATGATTCACAAATGAAGAAGTCGTGAACAAGGCCAGTCCAATGATTAGTGTTTTCATAAGATCATTGTTTAAGTTTAAAAAGGGTTTAGGGTCAAAACTAGGCAAACAATGATGCCGCAACAATAGTAATAGTGCTCTTTTCGGACTGTAATATTTCACGGCTCGAGTGGTGCAATTCCTATTGATTCAGAAGCGCAGGACTGCTTCCCCGGGGGAAAAATCG
>DATMHB010000300.1:0-2671 GCA_035555175.1 Flavisolibacter sp.
AAGAGAAGATCCCGAGCAGCTCACGTACCTGGTAGGTAGTGAAATAGTTTCCGTTGATCGCATCTCTCGCCGTGCCCAGTTTGCCCATCCACTGGCTGCGGACCCTTTGAACAAGCTGGTTGAATTCATAATCGCTCAATGCCCTGTTGTAACTGTTATTCCTTCCGTAGTCTCCGTTCTGTCCATAGCCGCCGCCGTATCTATCATCATTTCGTCTGTCATAGCTTCCATTGCCCCTTCTGCTGCCATGCCGTCCATAATCATTGCTTCGCGACTCGTAAAGACTAACGCGGCCACGGTTGTCGATCGTAATATCGAGATCGTATTGGGGAGATACATCGAAGTAGGAAGAATAGACCGGACTGTTAGTGCCCCACCCTCTCTTCTGTGTTCTGTAAACTTCAATTGTATGACGGCCGGTGCGAAGGTTGTTGAGATAAACCCTACTATTGACCGAGTGATCATCGTACACGTTCAGGTTTCTGCCGTCGATGAGAACCTGGTAGTTTCTATTGCCGGAAAGATTCAGGGTAATATTATTGGCAAAGGCTGATGTGGTGAGTAGCCCGCCCAGTAATAGAGTAAAGATGTTTTTCATTTTTTTAAATTCCTCCGATGAATCAGATGCCTTTCTATTTCAAATGTTTATCCTGCTATAGATAAACAAAAGTTAAAGGCGCCGCCCTTCACAAAGCATTTAGGAAACACCAACATTTGTTTATGTAATTGTGTATGTTAGCGCATCATAAAGAGCCCATTTGTTAATGAATTCTGAGTTAATTATGAAGTCAGTGAAGACAATCATTCCAGCTTTAACATTTTTACTTTTGTCTTCACCGTTGATGGCGCAGGTAAAAAATTATGAGGCAGACTGGAAGAAGGTGAATGAGTTGATTGAAAAGAAAAATCTCCCGACCTCTGCGCGCGAAGAAGTGAAAAAAATATTCCTTAAAGCAAAAAAGGAAAACCAGGATGCACAACAGGTGAAAGCTCTTGTATACCTCGCAGCCCTTCAACAGGAAACGCGCCAAGACAATCTGCCGCAGTCGATCAGAGAGATCGAGGCAGAGATAAGGAATGCAAAGGAACCCGCAGCCTCCATCCTCAATAGCTTGCTTGCACATCTATATTGGCAATGGTTGCAAAACCACCGGTACGCGCTCTACAGCCGCACGAACACGGTCAATTTCAATAAAGATGATTTGGCCACGTGGACGCTGGAAGACCTGCATACAAAAATTGGTTCGCTGTTTCTTCAATCGCTGAACTCTGAAGCAATTCTGAAGCAACAAAAACTGGAACTCTATGATGCCTTGATCGTAAAAGGAAATGTGCGCGCGTTACGTCCGACTTTATTTGACCTGCTCGCTCATACGGCACTGACTTATTTCAAAATCGATGAACCTGATTTGCACCGCCCGGCCTCGGCATTTGAGATCAGTCAGGACGAAGCTTTCGCGCCGGCAAGCGAATTTGTGTCCGCCCGTTTTTCTACCGGCGATGATCTTTCGTTTCAGCGTAAGGCCCTCTTGCTCTATCAAAAGCTGATAGGCTTTCATTTGTCCGATGCAAAACCCGATGCATTGATAGACGTGGATATTGAAAGATTGCAGTTCGTATACCAACACAGCGTGGCTGAAAATAAGGACTCGCTTTATTTGCAGGCATTGCGGAAAATGCAACAGAAAGGAAAAGCCGCAGCCCCAGCATCCTACCTGATGGCAGCCTGGTACGAACAAAAAGCACAAGGATATGATCCATTGAAGGATACGGCGACGCGGATGTACCGCAAATATGCGGAGACCATTCTTGAGCAACTGGTAAGTGACAGCACCAATAAAAATGAAACTTGGGGAAATAGCGTCGATCTGTTGGAACAGATCAGGCAACCATCATTGCAGATCCAACTTGAGAACGTAAATCTTCCCGCAAAACCGTTCCGCGCATTTGTACAATTCCGGAATATGGATAGAATTTATCTGAAGTTGGTTAAAAACAACTTGAAATTGAAGCAGGCCGACGAAGGCAGGAACCCTGAACAATTCCTCTCCGCGCTTTTAAATGCAGAGGCCATGAAGACCTGGGAGCAGCCGCTCCCCTTCACGGGCGACCTTCAGCAGCATGGCGTTGAGGTGAAGGTTGATGCGCTGCCTGCGGGCGAATATTACTTGCTTGCCTCAGCTGGTCCCGACTTCAGGAAAAGTTCGAATAGCCTGTTGGCCAAACTATTTCATGTATCTGCTATCAGCTGTGTGAACCAGAATAATATCTTTTTCGTGCTTCACCGTGAAAGCGGCCAGCCGCTGGCTGGCGCACGGGCAATGGTGTATGGAGAAGATTTTGACTATAACAGATCGCGCCCGAAAAGAACAAAAAAGGACAACTATATAACCGATCGAAATGGCTCCTTTGTCGTGCCTTCAAAAACACGGCAAGATGAAACCGAATACTATATTGATCTGGCTTATAATGGCGACAGCCTTAGCCTGGATGAACCGCACTATTATTTTTCATTTCCGAAAAGAGAAGTCAAGCTCCGGCGGATTTTCTTTTTTACTGATCGTGCCATTTACAGGCCCGGACAAACCGTATTCTTTAAGGGTATTGCTATAGAAAATGGATCAGGACGCATAGCAGAGAATTACAACACCACTATTTATTTACGTAATGC
>DATMHB010000301.1:0-2714 GCA_035555175.1 Flavisolibacter sp.
CTCGTTAATAGTTCTTGTCAGTCCGAGCTCTGTAGAAAATGCGTGGTTGATCACTTCCGTTCCGAGCGCTACACGTTGCTTCTGCTCTTCGGTACCCACAAAATGTTTATACGATCTGAAGTACCTGGTGTTGATGCCAAAGGTCCAGCCGGCCATTGACGGATGGCTGCCTTCTTCATGATGGGGATCCATCATGGTACAGGTGCCGCCATTGCTGCGGATAGCAACACAACCCTGTGCGGTGCCCTGCTGATGCAAGGCAGCAATAGCGACTATGGTCAATAATATTTTTCTCATAAATGTTTTTATTGGTTGTACGACAACCGTTCTTTTTCGCGGCGGAGCCGAAGCTTCGATACGACATAATCACCGATCTCCCTGCCAAGAATATTGCCCTGTTCAAGGTCGGAACGGTAATGGATGCCACCATACAGACGTGACCATGAAGCCTCCTGCGCTGCATCGCGGAACGAAGCAAATTTGCGGTTGGCAATGCCGAATTCGAGTTCGGAAGTATCGGTGTAAGCAAAATGATCTCCGAAGCAATGCGTCATCACTTCTGCCGAAGCAGCAGAGATCACCGAGTGGCCACTCACGTAGGAAGGGAACGGAGGCGTTTGAATATAGGGTTGCCAGGTAGCATCCACATACTTGTTGATCACCGTCTCGGGACGGATCGTATTTCCTGTATACTTCGTTTTCCAGCAGGCAATGAATCCGTCAAACAGGGCAATCGCAGTTTGCGTGTAGGCTGCGACCGTCTGGTTGAAATCGGCCTTTGATTTTTCAGCAGCGATGCCAACAATGTTCATCCAGTGACCCGGTGGAGAAAACTTCTTTGTTGCATACATTACGTGACCTGTAACGTGCAGGTTGAAAGGATTGTCATCGAAAAAGTCGGCAATATGCTTTTGTTCTTCGGTCAGGCCATTCACTGTGTTCCTGACTTCCATCAATTCCCTGCAAAACTTTGAATTGCTGTCCTTCATATCGAAGTGCGGCGCCGGAGGGGGCTGAAATTGATTTGCCGAGTCGAGCAGCAGTGGCCTGATATCGCACCAGTGTGGTTCCATCGCCTGCGCATAAGCGGGCGGCGTTGGTATCCATCTGCCATCTTCCTGTGTCACCGTAAATTTTTCTGCGCTTCTTGTCTGCGCATAATTATCTTTCTTGCTCCACGCTAGGATGGCAGCAGCAACGGCATCACTGTATTGCACAGTGCTCTTCATTACGTCATCGGGCATGCCTGCGTCATCGGCCCTTTTCTTCAGTTCATTCCAGTAATCCATCAATACACCTTCCGGAAAAGTGACGGCATTGCCCACTTTTACGAAGGCAAGCAGGGCTGCCAGGTGATGATCGGGTGCAACACCCGCAGCGGGGCGCGGCATCGCGGGCAGGTGCCTGATCTGTCCACTTAAAGAAATATAATTACTGTCGCCGGCAGCCATACATTCGTACGCAGCAATATTGGCATAGGCATAATTGCGCGAGGCCACAACGGGAGAGAAATTATTGTAAAGAACAACGTCATTTAACTTCTTCACTGTTTTGCAGTAAAGAAGCGGGTCATTTGTAAAGCTTGTATAGTCTTTGTGCTTGCAGGCAAATAACAATGTTGCCATGCAGAGCATGCCAAAAAATTTTTTCATATCTAATCAAATTTTTACGGGATCAATGCAGGAGTTCAAACAGATGCGGGCATTGATTGGGGCGGCCTGTCCTGGGGTACGGCGAATACGAGGGGAAAATAATCCTTCACGGTCTGATCATATTCTGTCTTCAGGGCTGCATCTTTTCGCGAAGTGCTGATCGACAGTTCCTGGAAGAAATCAGGCAGGCTGATCTTAAGGACAGTGACGGGCTTTTTATTTGTTTGTGAAGGCTGGCCATCGACCGACATTTTTACGATGTCGTTCTTTGCGGATTTCAATTTTGTTTTGGCATCGTTGGGCAGACAAAGAAGCTCCAGTGTATCGTTGTATACTCTTCTCTTTACATATTCATAGTCCACACCGTTCACATTCACCGAACCATAGGCCCGCTCGTAGGCAGTGGAACTTGTATAATAAGGAAGATGGAGTGAGGTTTTGATGGAAATCAGATCAGATTCTTTGTATTCGGCTTTATCAAGCTTGGAGGAAAAATTTCTTGATTGCTCATCCTGCATACAATCGATCATGAGCCTGTATCCATAAAAATTGAATAGCAATACAGCCAGGAATACTATCGAAAGCAGTCGTCTCAAGTGTTTTGGAAGCCTTTAGTCAGGCAAAAGATAGGCAATTTTATTTGATGGTAAAATTCTTCTTTTGAGGTCCAACGCCAGTGATAACGAGGCTTTTCCAGCCGGGCGGCAGTACCGATCTTACCTGCTTTATGCCCGATGGAGTGATCTCAAGGCCTCCGAAGCCCATGATCACAGCCTGGAGGATCCCGCCGGCCCCGGTGGCAAAATAAGGATTGGTGCCGCCCTTCGTTTCTGCGATCACCCTGAACGGCGGCAACAGGTTCGGCTCATAAGCATCCTTGAACCAATGATAGGCTTTTTGTCCATTACCGAGCCGCGCATACAGCAGCGCAAATACGCCCTGCGTCATTGCGGGCGTGCCTTCATTCGGCACTCTTGTTTCGTAATATTCAAGGTCTTTTTTGATCTGTGCAATGTCAGTGATCTCTTTTAATGGATAAGCGAGAAGATTTACATCTGCCTG
>DATMHB010000302.1:0-9467 GCA_035555175.1 Flavisolibacter sp.
AGTGGTGCGAGGTTTACAGTGACTACTAACAATGTGCCCATTCAACAGGTGGACATTCCCGCTATCAGCACGGCTTTGTATGATGTTTTTGCAAGACAGGCCGAAACCGGCAATAATGTTGCCTTGTCGCAAAACGCGGTCTCGCTCACCATAAAATACACGCCCGGCGGCGTGAACAGCCAGGGCTGGCTCAACTGGTTTGAATTTTTTTGCCGCAGTCCTTTGAAGCTGGATCCGGGCAGGCAACTGAGCTTTCGTGACTGGAGGAGCATTGGCTCCGGCAATGCAAAGTTTTCACTGAGCACAACTGAAAACTCGGCGCAGGTTTGGGATGTGACCGATCCACTGCACCCTGTAAAAATGAAAGTTGCTTCATCTGCAGGGCAGGCCGAATTTTCTGCGAGCGTACAGGACCTCCATGAATACATCGGCTTTTCATCAGCTTTGCTTACTCCGACCGCTGAAACGGCAATTGCGAATCAGAACCTTCACGCCACTACAGAAAAAGATCTGCTCATCGTTACATCGCCGGCGCTGATGGGAGAGGCGCAACGGATAGCAAATTTTCATAGCAGCGCCGGCCTGAGAACGCTGGTGGTTACAACGGATCAGGTCTTCAATGAATATTCGGGAGGGATGCCTGATCCCGTTGCTATCAGGGATTTTGCGAGAATGTATTATGACCGGTTCAGAACAACATGGGCGCAATCGGGGAAATACCTTTTACTAATGGGAAAGGGTTCGTTCGATTACAAGAACCGGATGAACAATAATACCAATCTGGTTCCGGTTTATGAAAGTAGCAATTCCCTAGATCCGCTCTCAACTTACACTTCCGATGATTTCTTCGGCTTCCTCGACGAAACAGAGGACATCAACGCTACGCCGCTGATCAATCAACTGGATATCGGCATTGGCCGCATACCCGCAAAGAATGCCGAGGAGGCAAAAAATTTTGTCGACAAATTATTCGATTATCATGCGCCCGCTTCATTTGGTCCATGGCGTAACAATCTCAATTTTATTGCAGACGATGAAGACCTCAACCTGCACCTTCAGGATGCTGAATCATTGGCGGCGACTACACAGAATGCGGCGCCCGTATTCAATGTCCAAAAAATTTATCTCGATGCATTCAGACAGGAGGGTGGCTCGGCAGGGGGTAGGTATCCCGCGGCAAATGCTGTGATCAACAGCAATATTTACAATGGAACGCTGATCTGGAATTTCAGCGGACACGGAGGACCCACACGCCTGGCTGAAGAGGTGGTGATCGATCAGCAGACCGTGAACAGCTGGAACAACCGGTACAGGCTTCCGCTGTTTATTACGGCCACCTGCGATTTTGCTCCATATGATAATCCCATACTGAATTCACTTGGAGAAAATCTGCTGGTGCGCCCCCGCACCGGTGCTATCGCGCTCATGACCACTTCGCGCGTGGTGTTCGCGTTCAGTAATCGCATCCTCAACAACAATTACCTGAAGTTCGCACTTGAGCCCGATGCCCTGGGCCGTTACAGGACGCTCGGCGAGGCGCTCACGGCCGGAAAAAATTTTACTTATCAGACTTCAGGTGACATCATCAACAACAGAAAGTTCAGTTTGATGGGAGACCCCGCCATGACCCTGGCATTTCCTCAGCATAAAATAAAAATCACAGCCATTAATGGAAAAGATCCCGATGTGGTGACCGACACCCTTGGTGCCACAGAAGACGTGATCATCGACGGCGAGGTCAGGAATAATAGCGGCAGCCTGCTCAATGATTTTACCGGTACGGTTTATCTCTCTGTTTTTGATAAGGTCAGGAATATCTCTACGCTCGGCAATGATCCCACCAGCCCGCCCACAGTTTTTCAGGACCAGGAGAATGCTCTTTTCCGGGGAAAAGCTTCGGCACAGGCAGGAAAATTCAGCTTCCGGTTCCGCATGCCGAAAGATATCAACTATCAATACGGAAATGGCAGGATCAGTTTATATGCACAGGATGGCATCAGGGATGGCAATGGTTTTTCGACGGCTTTTATCGTTGGCGGATTTGCTTCATCAACAACGGCGGACAATGAAGGGCCAAAGATATCCGCGTATCTGAATGATGAAAAATTTGTCAATGGCACGATGTCTAACAGCAATCCGGTGCTGATCGTAAAGCTCTCGGATTCATCAGGCATCAATACGGGATCAGGCGTTGGACATGACATTGTAGCTACGCTGGACAAAGACAATAGCCAGTATTTTGTTCTCAATAATTTTTTTGAATCTGACGTCGATAATTATAGGAAAGGAAGTCTCAGGTTTCAGCTGCCTACCCTGGCGCCCGGACCGCACTGTCTGGAAATTAAAGCCTGGGATGTATTGAATAATTCAAATGTCTACAGCCTTCAGTTCACGGTCGTAAACAATGAACAGCTGAAGATCGACCATGTTTACAATTATCCCAATCCTTTTTCCACGCATACTTCGTTTTGGTTCGAACACAATTATCCGGGCTCCGAACTGTTGGTGCGGGTGGAGGTGTATACCCTTAGCGGAAGGCTAATAAAAAGGATTTCAGAGACAATAAACACTCCCGGAAATCGTTCGAGTGAAGTCGGGTGGGATGGAAGAGACGAATTTGGGCAGAAAATAGGCAGGGGCGTTTATGTCTATCATCTTTCTGTAAGGACAATTACAGGGAAGTCGGCCGACAAATGGGAACGGCTGGTGCTGCTTGGCAAATGACAAATATTTTTAGATTATTCATTTATAACCAAAACTGCCATATTTTACACATTTTTTAAAATCACACTATGAGATCAACTGCTTTACGACTGAGTATTGCCGCTACCCTTATGATGACGGGGATCATACCCCGGGCCAATGCACAAAACCCTCAGCCGATCAATGTAGTAACGACAGCCGTACCATTTCTTCGTATTTCACCCGATGCCCGCTCCGGTGGTATGGGCGACCTTTCTTTGGCCACGGATCCTGATGCAAGTTCCTCTTATTTTAATCTGGGCAAGGTTAGTTTTAATAGTTCACCTGCCGGTGTAAATCTTACTTATACACCCTGGTTGAAGAAACTTGTGAACGATGTTTACCTCGCATCCCTTGCGGGCTATTATAAGTTTGATGACAACCAGGCTATATCAGCTTCGTTGCGTTATTTCAGCCTTGGTAGCATTCAGTTCACAGATAATTTTGGAAACAATCTTCAGAGTGCTAATCCAAGAGAGTTTGGAGTAGACCTTGGTTATTCGAGAAAATTATCTGATCGCATGGGCATTGGCGTTGGATTAAAATATATTTATTCCAACCTCGCCGGTGGTTTCTCCGGATCATCGGGTACAACTTACAAGCCGGGCAATGCGGTAGCGGGCGACCTTGGACTTTACTACCGAGGTCAGAACGACCTTGGCCAGGGATGGTCCTTTGGTGCTTCGTTAAGCAACCTGGGCTCAAGGATCTCTTATACCGATAATGCGGATCAAAAAGATTATATCCCTGCCAACCTCGGAATAGGTACAACCTACACAAGGGTGTTCGATGAAAGCAACAAGATCAGCTTCGGTCTTGACGTGAATAAATTATTGGTGCCCACTCCGCCATTGCCTACGGGCGATGATGCACAGGATTCCATCAACCTGAGAAAATACAGGAACAAGGGTGTGGTTGGAAGTTGGTTCAGTTCATTTGGAGATGCGCCCGGAGGATTCAGTGAAGAGATGAGAGAATTGCAGCTGTCTGTGGGAGCCGAATACTGGTACAATAACCAGTTTGCCCTCCGTGCGGGTTATTTTTATGAGGACAAAACCAAAGGTAACCGCCGCTATTTCACTACGGGTGTTGGCATTAAGTACAATGTGTTCGGATTGAATTTTTCTTACCTCATTCCATCCGGCTCGGGTAATACACAAAACCCTCTATCGAACACGCTGAGGTTCTCGCTGGTCTTTGACTTCAACGGTACCGGACCGGGCGGAGAATAAAAGGAATTACAGGACCCCGCACGTGCGGGGTTTTTTTTGCTACGTGCGAAACAGAGGAATGCAGATATTTGTCCAAAGTATTGTATGGCATTTAGAATTGGATTTGGCGTAGACTTTCACCAACTGACAGATGGAAGGACACTTAAGATCGGAGGGGTTCATATTCCTTATCACAAAGGGGCACTGGGCCATAGTGATGCCGACGTTTTGCTTCACGCCATTTGTGATGCCATGCTGGGCGCGGCCTGCCTCGGCGACATCGGAGTTCATTTTCCCGACACAGATCAGCGATACCGGGATATCGACAGTCAGGTGCTGCTGCGCGAAACGATGAACCTGATCAGCAAGGAAAATTACAAGCTTGTGAACATCGACAGTACGCTGTGTTTGCAGGAGCCAAAGATCAAGCCCTTTGTAGGTCAGATGCAGGAGACGATCGCGGCGATCACCGGAACACCTGTCAATACGGTTTCAATTAAGGCAACGACCACCGAACAAATGGGTTTCGTTGGCAGAAAGGAAGGACTTGTTGCTTATGCGACGGTTTTATTGGAAACTATTTAAACGCAAAAGACAGGGCTAAACTTATCTTTGGAACAATGGGCGTAACCGTAAAGATCGTCAATACATCGGGCAATACACTCCCGGAATATGCTACTGCAGGCGCTTCGGGAATGGACCTGAGGGCCGAATTGCCCGGCCCCCTGACACTGGAGCCCATGGAGCGAAAACTGGTACCCACCGGACTGTTCATTGAATTGCCGCAGGGATATGAAGCACAGGTGAGACCACGAAGCGGATTGGCGATGAAGCAAGGTATTACCTGTTTGAACACGCCGGGCACGATCGATAGCGATTATCGTGGAGAAATTAAGATTGTTTTGATTAACCTTTCAAAAGAATGCCAGGTCTTACATCCCGGTGACCGCATCGCACAAATGGTTGTTCAAAAAGTTGAGCAGGTGCGATGGGAAGAAGTATCGGTACTGAGCGTGACCGATCGTAATGAAGGTGGATTTGGTTCTACAGGTAAAAAATAAAATCATGACAAGATTGTTTTTCTTAGCAGCGTTCATTGTTGTATTGGCTTCATGCCGATCCACAAGGAACATCCAGACCGCCATTGGCAAAAAAGATACAGCGGCAGTTGTGAGCCAGCCTGCGGACACAAAAAAGAATGACACACTTCAGTTGATCCGTTCCACACTTGTCCAAGTAAGGGCCAACCAGATCGTATTCCACACATTCTCCGCAAAAGTGAATGTGGACTATAAAGGCAGCGATGGAAAGAATTACAATGTAAATGCCAATGTACGCATGCTGCGTGACAGCGCCGTTTGGATCAACGTGAATGCTTTGCTTGGCATCGATGCATTAAGGGTGCTCATCACAAGGGACTCGGTAAAGCTCCTCGATAAATTAAATAAGACCTACACCGCAAGAAGCGTCGATTATTTGAAGGAGGTAACGGCACTTCCGCTGGACCTTCCTACCGTTCAGGACCTGATCGTGGGCAATGCGCTTTTTCTGGATTCCAATATTGTTTCATATTCAGCGGATAACAACGTGGTTTCGCTGTTGAGTGTAGGACAATGGTTCAAGAATCTCATTACCCTGGCTGCTTCCGACAAAACCATTTTGCACAGTAAGCTGGATGATGCCGATATTTCAAGGAACCGTACGGCCGAACTTACCTATGCAGATTATGAACGGAAGAAAGGGTTCCCCTTTTCCACCACCAGAAGGATCGCGGTGGCCGAGAAGAAAAGACTGGATATACGGCTTGATTTCAAACAATATGATTTCAACGAACAGGTCAGCTTTCCATTTTCAGTTCCTAAGAATTATGACCGGGACTAAAATTTATTTAGTTTTAAAACGTTAGATACCTGTCCCTAAAAAAATTCGATATGAAAAAACTCGCCCTCTTATTCACCTGCTTTTTAATGACCTTTTCGGTATTTGCTCAGGACAAAGCAACCCTTGAAAGGGAACGGCAGGAGATACAGCGCGAGATAGAAGAAATACAATCCAATTACAATAAGGTAAGGGGCCTGAAAAAAGAATCGCTTGCCAAGCTCAACATCCTGCAACGTAAACTGGAGCTGCAGGACCGGCTCATTGGCAATATCAACAAAGAGATCCGTACCATCAACGACGATATTTATCTCAGCACGGTTGACATCAACCACAAGCAGGTGCAATTGGATACGCTCAAGGCACAATATTCAAGAAGCGTGGTGTATGCGTACAAGAACAAAAGCAGCTATGATTTTCTGAATTTCATTTTTTCGGCCAATAATTTTAACGATGCCCTGAAGCGGGTTGCTTACCTGAAAGCATACCGTTCTTATCGCGAGACGCAGGTGGCCAACATACTCAATGCGAAGAAGGCGATTGAAGACAGGAAGAAGCAGTTAGTGAATAAGCAGACGCAGAAGAAATCTGCTCTGCAGAATCAGCAGCACCAGCTGAATGAGCTAGCCAGCCAGAAAAAAGAAAAAGATGCTGTGGTGGCGAAACTGAAGAGCCAGGAAAAGACATTGTCAAAAGAGATCGCGTCGAAGAAGAAAAGAGACAAGCAGCTAAAGGGCCAGATCGATGCGATCGTACGCAGGGAAGTAGAGCGTGCAAGGCGCGAGGCTGCCGACCGCGCAACAGCGGAAAAAAAGAACAATGCTTCCAATCCAACCACGTCCACTACTACCCCAACCAACAAGAATACGGGCAAACCAAAGAGTTATCTTGACCTCAACGCAAAAGACGTGGCACTTAATGCCAGCTTTGAAAAAAACCGGGGTGGCCTTCCGTGGCCGGTCGACAATGGCGTAGTGACCATTCCCTTCGGAACAAGCAATGTTGGCGGACTTACGATGGACAATCCGGGCATTACCATTTCTACGCCGTCACCAGGCAATCCTGTGAAAGCAGTGTTCAATGGAGAGGTAAGTGCGGTTTCCAACCTTGGCGATGGCATGATGGTAATGATCCGCCATGGTAAATATTTTACCGTGTACAGTAATCTCTCTTCTGCGAGTGTAAGTAAAGGAACGGTTGTAACGACCGGACAGGTGATCGGAAAAACCGCGGAAGCAGATGATGGCACCGGCGGACAACTCGATTTCATGCTGATGATCGAATCGAAGAACGTAAATCCACAACCTTGGCTGCGCCGCTAGTGCACGAGTTCTTTGCTCAGCACCTCATCGTATAATTTTTCGTACAGGGGAACGATATTGTGTATATCGAAGGTTTTGGCATGCTGCGCGGCATTTTGCTTGAATTGCTGCAAGCGTTCCTCATTGCCGATAATATCCATCGCCTGTTGGCTCATCATCTCAACATCGCCCACATTGCTCATGTACCCGTTGAAGCCCTGCACCATGATCTCGCTGAGACCTCCGGCGTTGGTGGACACCACAGGAACGCCCGCAGCCATCGCTTCCAATGCGGCAAGTCCGAAGCTTTCATATTCTGAAGTAAGCAGGAACAGGTCGGCGATGGCGAGTATATCTTCCATTTGTTCCTGTTTGCCAACGAAGCGTACGTCGTCGCAAACTCCCAATTGACGGCAGAGGTCTTCGGCGCTTCCGCGCTCGGGTCCGTCACCAACGAAAAGAAGCTTGCAGCGGATCTGTTTTGACACGATATGAAAGATCTTCACCACATCCTGCACCCGCTTGATCCTTCTGAAGTTGGATGCATGCAATAAAACTCTTTCACCATTCGGAGCAATCACTTTTTTAAATGCGTCGATGGGCTTGCGGCTGAACCTTTGCACATCCACGAAGTTGTGAATGACCTCGATGTTCTTTTCTATTTTAAAAATCTTGAATGTTTCGTCTCTCAGGTTTTGCGACACGGCGGTAATGGCATCGCTCTGGTTGATGGAGAAGGCCACTACCGGCGCATAGGTCTTATCCCTTCCTACCAAAGTAATATCCGTACCGTGTAAAGTGGTAATCACCGGTATGTAGATGCCTTCCTGTTCAAGGATCTTTTTAGCCATGTAAGCTGCTGATGCATGCGGAATGGCATAGTGCACATGAAGCAATTGCAGCTTGTTATTTTTAATCACGTCCACCATGGTGCTTGCCAGCGCAGTTTCATAAGGCGGATAATCAAAGAGCGGATAAGTTGGTACCTGTACTTCGTGATAAAAGATATTCGGGATAAATCCATTCAGCCTTACCGGCTGCTGGTAAGTAATAAAATGAACGTGATGACCTTTTTGAGCCAATGCCTTTCCTAATTCTGTAGCCAGCACGCCACTGCCTCCAAATGTGGGATAACAAACAATTCCGATCTTCATGTGAATCTATTCTCAATCTAAGGTAACTACAAAAACGCGATCGCTCTGGTAGCGCCTGTTAAATAATTGAATTTGCAATTGGGTTTCATTTTAATTTTAAAGGATGAAGAGACTATTTATCACGACCGTATGTTTTTTGTTTTTTGTATCGGCATTTGCACAGAGCAATGATTCTCTTTTTATCCGCCAGATAGCGGATGAGATCCTTGTGAATGGAAAAGCTTACGATGATTTGAGAACGCTGACCAAAAAGATAGGAGGCAGGCTTTCAGGTTCTCCCCAAATGGTGAAGGCCGAGCAGTGGGGATTAAAGACCATGCAATCGGTCGGTCCTGATCAGGTATGGCTGCAGCAATGCATGGTGCCGCACTGGATACGTGGCGGAAAAGACCAGGCGTTTGCTTCATACAATTTGGGGGAAAAGCGAAAGGTCAATAAGGGTATGCTGCGCCCGCTGGATGTGATTGCGCTCGGCAATTCGATCGGGTCCGGAAAACTGATCAAGGGCGATGTTCTTGAAGTAAGGTCGTTTGATGAACTCGAGCAGAAAAAAGATCAGGTAAGGGACAGGATCGTTTTTTATAATTATCCCTTCAATCAGAAATTCACGAAGACCTTCATGGCTTATAGTGATGCGGTGCGTTATCGCGGCGGCGGCGCAAGCCAGGCGTCGAAGTATGGAGCCAAAGCTGTGATCGTAAGGAGCATGTCGGAGAGCACAGATAATAATCCGCACACGGGATCACTGAGGTATGACACGAATTATGCAAAAATTCCGGCGGTAGCGATCGGCCTGCAGGATGCCGATTGGTTGAGTCAAACATTAAAGAACGGGAATGTATTGGTGTCGATGAAGACGAACGGACGATTCCTCCCCGATACCATCGGACATAATGTGATCGCGGAACTTAGAGGCAGTGAATTTCCGAACCAGTACATTACCGTTGGTGGCCACCTCGATTCATGGGATCCTGCCGAAGGTGCGCACGATGACGGCACGGGTGTTGTGCAAACCATAGAGGTGCTCCGTGTTTTGAAAACGCTGGGTTACCGGCCCCGCCATACGATCCGCTTTGTACTTTTTGCCAATGAGGAAAACGGCGGAAGGGGCGGAGCTAAATATGCGGAGGAAGCAGCGGCGAGGGGAGAGCAGCACATATTTGCATTGGAAAGCGATGAAG
>DATMHB010000303.1:0-2782 GCA_035555175.1 Flavisolibacter sp.
GCCGGGAGCAAATCGATGAAAGCCTCGCGATAATCCAGAAAAGTTTAATGATCTTAGACCGGTAATAAAACAAAGGGCATGCTCAAACTTGGATGTTAATAGCCCTCAAAAATTTGAAGTAATGGATACACCCCACCACGAAGAGCACCTCGCCAGCAGTGCGCTCTTAACTGACATCGTGATCGGAATGAGCGATGGCCTGACCGTGCCCTTTGCCCTGGCCGCAGGATTGAGCGGCGCCGTGGATTCGACCGGGATCATTATCATCGCAGGCATTGCAGAGATCGCAGCAGGATCTATTGCCATGGGACTGGGCGGATATTTGGCGGGCAAGACGGAACAGGACCACTACAACAGTGAACTGAGAAGGGAATATTATGAAGTCGATCATCTCAGGCACAGGGAGATGCAGGAGACCAAAGAATTTTTCGCCACCATTGGACTGAGCGAGGATCTGCAGGAGCAGGCCGCACAGGAAGTGGCGAAGGATAAAGACAAATGGGTGGAATTTATGATGAAGTATGAATTGGGGCTTGATAAACCCGATCCCAAAAGGGCAACGAAATCTGCTTTCAATATCGGTATGTCTTATGTGGTTGGAGGGCTCGTTCCGCTCTCGCCCTATTTCTTTATTTCCACTCCTGCCGAAGCCTTAAAGTATTCAGTGGGTGTAACCCTTGTTTGTCTGTTCATATTTGGATGGTTCAAGAGCCGGATTACGGGCGTGCAGCCCCTGTGGGGCGCCCTCCGTGTTATGCTTATCGGCGCCATGGCAGCAGCGGCAGCCTTCGGGGTCGCCAGAATCTTTGAGGGCTCGTAAACCCGACCACTGCAAAAATTTGTCAGGTACAATTTATTGTTCAAACCGCTTGCAATTTTGCTGCGCCTGCGTCCAACCAACTATTTGGCCTTGCAGCACATTCTTTTGATAAATTGTCAGCACCTTATTGTTCCAGTTCTGCAATACTCTTTAAATTGTGACGAATTGAATCAAACGGGCGTTTGATTTGTACCTGATATGAAAATTCCTTTACCATATGCCTTCGGGAAAAGACTTTACAAAGAAACTGTTCAGCAAACTGGGTTTCAAGGTTTCAAAGCTGACGGGAATAGAGATAATTGATAACGATAATGCCTATGCAGGCATGAAGTCGCTGATGAACCATGGCGACCAGGGAGGTGTATTTTTCGATATCGGTGCCAACACGGGACAAACCCTCCTTCTGCTGAAAAAATATTTTCCTGACGGAACCATCTACGCGTTCGAACCGGGTAAATCCGCCTTTGATGAGTTGAACCGAAATTTCTCGTCCCTCCACAAAATGCATGTAAAAAATATTGCGCTCGGCTCCGCCGAAGAGGTAAAAGAGTTTTTTGAAAATAAGGTTTCTACCATGAGTTCGTTCCTGCAGCTCGGTAAAGATGGGTGGGGCGAAGTGATTGAAAAGACCGAAGTAAGACTCACCACCATCGACCAGTTTTGCCAAAATGAAAATATCAGCCGTATCAATATTCTGAAATCAGATACGCAGGGCTTTGAGCTTGAAGTGTTGGGTGGCGCAAGGGAAATGTTGCGCAATAAGCCCATCCATTTCGTTTACCTCGAAATCAATTTTGTTGAGCTCTACAAGGAGCTTCCGACCTTTTGCGATATTTATAATTTCCTGAACGGCTACGGCTATAAGCTGCTGCGATTTTACGATTTCAACTATTATGAGAATGCGGTTGGCTGGGGAGATGCGCTGTTTTATCACCCTGACTTCAACAAAAAATGATTCGCATCATTCTGTTTTCGGCGCCGCTTCTTCAGGTTTGATCAGGAGCGTTGAAAGCGTAAACAAAATGCTGGCTGCTATCAGCACATATAATGCCGTATGGCGGACAGGACAAATGCCGCCACGGCAGGCCGATATCAGTGCAAAGTTCCTGGATGCCCACGCGATATTGAGAACGCTGATAAAAAACGCAGCTCTTACGCTCCACGTCTTATTCACAAAAAGGAAAAAGAGACAGATGATGCAGATGGCCGTGTGCATGATGCCTGGCTTCCCATAGTTTGGATTATCGGCATGAAAGCCGCTGATGGTGATGTGCTTTTGTTCAACGGTTACCCAGGGGAAAAAGCAAGCTGAAATAAGGATGATGGCGACCAACAACGAGAGCCACTTTGAGAATTGCATGCGGCGAAGATAATGAGGGAACAATGAGAATCCCTGTCCTTCCGGGCGCAAACCTCCAAAGACATGGCTGGATGATTACTCGATCATTCCGATGGCAATCAAAAAACTCATAACCAAGGCAACAGCGATAAAGAGTGCAACCCCTTGCAGGATTTGTTTGTCCTCTTTCTTGCTTCTGGTTCTTCTGGGATGGGTTTGGTACATAGATATTGAATTAATCTTGGTCCTATGAAAATACAGCGCAAATGGGAGGAGGAATAATTATTGTCACTGTATTTTCCCCGGTTAGGTAATATTGCTGATGATCGTTTACATAATGGCACGGATGTATACTAGGAATTCTCCCATTTTTACCTCCGCTTTCAGTATTCGCCATAAATAAGAAAGCCGCCCCTAGGGACGGCTCCATTTCGCTTTTTTAAGCCCTATAATTTAAAGCCAAGTGTAAAACTGAGCACACGATGCTTATTGTTATTATCCGCTGTGCTATTGCTTCCTGATTGCAATTTAGCCAGGCCAAGGCCATAGTTCACAGCAATGACCAATGACTTGCCTTCGAGTCCGAGGGTTCCGTTCACGCCATAATCAAAGCGCTTTATGAT
>DATMHB010000304.1:0-7081 GCA_035555175.1 Flavisolibacter sp.
CCTATAAGGTCTTTAAGACCTTATAGGTCCAGCCCCAAAACTCCACGCAACTGGCACTTTGTATTGATACTCGGGCCTTTTCGGTCTTTGATTTTTAATGAACCCGTTTGAGGGCCGTAAGCGGAACCTATAAGGTCTTAAAGACCTTATAGGTTGTGTTTAAAGTCGAAAACGCGCCGCCCGATCCGGTAAGAAATGCCGCGGCCAAAGGGACGATCGAACGCAATAAATGTTCTTAAAACGCCTAGTATTCAGCCTGCCTTGGTTTCGTTTGGATGATATCGTCGATGCGCTGCAATACCTCCGGCGTGAGCCTCGGCAACACATCTAAAGCTTTAAGGTTCTCTTCCAGCTGTTCCTTCTTGGTGGCGCCAAGGATGGCCGTCGTTACATTCGGATTAGCAACGCACCATGCAATGGAAAGGGACGCCAGTGAAGTATTCATTTCGTCAGCCAATGCGCCCAACTGTTTTACCTTACTCAATTTATCTTCCGCCATCCAACGGTCTTTGAGCCAGTCAAAACCTTCGAGTGCGAACCGGCTATTAGGGGGTACACCATTATTATACTTGCCGGTGAGCAGGCCCGATGCAAGCGGGCTCCAGATGGTCGTGCCCATTCCTACAGTTTTGAAGATCATGAGAAACTCGTATTCCATCTTGGCACGCTCCAGCAGATTGTATTGCGGTTGTTCCACCGAGGGACCCACCAATCCAAATTGTGCGGCGGCCCTGTGTGCCTCCATGATCTCGGCAGCCGACCATTCGCTTGTGCCCCAGTAAAGGATCTTGCCCTGCTGCATTAGTATGTTCATCGTCCATACCACTTCCTCGATGGGAACCGATTTGTCGGGTCGATGGCAAAAGAAAATATCCAGGTATTCCACCTGCAACCGCTGCAACGCCTCATGACAAGCTTCCACAAGATGCTTGCGGCTAAGACCTGTTTGATTCGGCTTGTTCTGCTTTCCTCTCCATCCAAAAAAAGCTTTGCTGCTTACGGTATACGAAGTGCGGTCCCAATTTTTCTTGCGCAGCACCCGTCCCATTAATTTTTCACTTTCACCACCAGCGTACACTTCTGCATTGTCAAAAAAATTAACGCCATTATCGTAAGCAATGCCCATCAGCTGGTCGGCGAGGCCATCGTCGATCTGTTTATGAAAGGTTACCCAACTGCCATACGAAAGAATGCTTAGCTGGAGACCCGTTTTTCCCATTCGTCTGTATTCCATGATTAAAATTTAGTTCAGAATAAAATCAGCGGCGAAGTTATTGAGAAATGGGCTGAAGGCCAGCCTTTCGCGCAAAGCCGCAAAGTTCGCAAAGGATAAAAAAAGGTAAAGGCAAACTACCTAAAGCACCGTACTTACTATTATATCCCTCGCTCTCGCTCTGTTTCCCCTCTGACATTTTCCCTCGCTCTTCGCTTCACCGGGAAAAAGAATAGTTGGTGAAGACAACAACGTCGAATAAATAACATTCATTCTTTGAAAATAAAAAGGACAGAAACGTTTGCATGGCCTGCAAGACCGACGCATTGGTTGCTGTTTTCACATTAAGAAATGTTCGTGTAGGTTAAGGAGAACGATTCCTGGTGCAACAGCCATAACTGGTGAATTAAACCCTCCTGTCACCAGCCGTATCCAATCGCCGTAAAAGCAGAACAAAAAAAATTTCATTTGACGGCCATACTATCGGGGACGAATACAGTGCCGGTAACCTTTCTGATGTTGATGTCCGAAAGATCCTGTTTCGCATCAAGCCCGATACCATAAATAAGGTTTCCGGCTTTGCGCACCTTAACATTCTTTTCGGTGAAGAACCGTTGAGTGGCCTGGTCCCACCAAAGTTCAGGAGACTGAAGCGTATCACCCTGGAAATTGTAGATGGTGACGCTGTCGCGCAAATAGACCTTATTGAGCGACTCAAAATATTTTCCATACTTCGCGTCCAAATGACTTTGCAGCTGGCCTGAGCTGTCAAAAAAATTAACGTGAAGCGATTTGGGAAATTCTACATAGATCGTGTCCGACTGGTAGCGAAGCATGTAAGGCGCCCACAGCTTTGCCTTCATTCTGCTTCCCTGGCTCAAATAGGTTTGAATGTCTTTTGCTTCTTCAACCGGTTTTGTGTTCTTGCTCCATTCGGCTATCAGCTTCGGGTCATTCTCGCAACCGGAAAAGAAAAAGCAGCCTGATAGAAAAGCTGCCTTTATAATAATTTGATGAAGCCGGTTATTCATATTTTTTCTTGCCGAACCAAAGATCGCTAAAGTTAAAGCCCACTGATACGCGGAAAAGATTTTCTTTCAAAAGATTGTCGTTGTTGCCTCTTTTTATGAATTCAAATCCAAGGTTGAGCAAAGTATATTGGTTAGGGCTTAAGCGATTGTAGTTTGCCACCGGAATGCCCATTCCGAACGAGGCACCAAACACAGGCATCTTATTCTGAATTTTCAGATAATCCTGGCCTGTAAAGAAACCAGCCCGGTAGGTGATCCTGTTGAAGAAACCCTGTTTAATTTTTGGGAAGAACTGTGCACCTACGCTCACCTGCCAGCTGTCTTCTACCGAATCCCGTTGTCCAAAGAACTGGTATTGGCTCCATTTGCTTTCCGAGTAGTCTATTCCTAACAGCCAGCCGCTGTTATCTGTCTTTGTATGTTGAAGCACAAAGCCTGCCTTATAAGAGGCCGGTAAAATAATATTTCCCTTGATACCCGATTGGTGGTATACACTATCGATCCTTAATTCTTCACCAGCCGTTCCAAGGCTAAAGGTTTGCCTGAGCACGTCTTGCGAAGCTTTTGTTTTTTGCTGCCAGTTACCCGAAAGGCCGAAGCGGAAAAGCGTTGTCTGTTTTTTTAGCTTATTATATTTTTCGATCTGGTACTGAAGACCTGAATTAAAATACAGGTCGCCCCAGGACGTGCTGGTACTGAAATCGGACGCATAGTAGAGCACCGTGTCGTTCGCAAAATTCCGCAGTGTCGTATTCTCCCTGTTGCCAAAAAGATAGCCGCCGTTCACGCCAAGACTTATCGTATTGGTAGTTTTCGATGACGGGGTTTCCTTTGAGCCGAGCTCAAAACCAAATCCGGTTCCAATGGTTGGCTAGTAGCTTCCGCCACTTCCACGGAAAAGCGTAACCGTATTTTCGATCGGGCCTCCCGTAACAGGATCCTTCAAAAGTTCCGAACGGTTGATCTTATAGTCAATCCTTGAAAAAGGCCGGATGCCAAAGCTAAGGCCCCAGTTTTTTCTGATCGGCAGGCCCACCTGGAGATAAGAAAAATACGCATCCGATGATGTGTACCTCGAAGTTGTACCCGGGGTGATCAAGGTTCTATTGCTGAAGTCAAGTCCTACATCAAGGATCACCCTTCCCATTGAAACATTTTTGGAGCGCTGTTCCAGAAAGGTCTGAAATTGCGAATAAGATGCAGGGTTGTTGAAATTGATGGAGAGAATGTCTGCATAGCCCGCAGAAATACCACCCATGCCACGGGACGTTATGTTCGACTGGTTCGCCATGTCGCCCAAACCATATCTCGAATAAGGTGAATTATCCTGGGCAATCGAAGCCAATGAAAAAGATGAGAGGAGGAAAATTAGGAACGTTCTTAAAAAATAAAGCCGCAGTTTTTCAAGCATTGTTGATCTGGCTGATTGCATACAAACCTTTAAAGATTAATTCAGAGTCTGCAAATATCTTATTTTTCAAATGGGGCTCAAATATTCCAATATCACCCCCGGTTAAAAGCGCGTTAAAGTTCCCATACCTTTCTTCGTATGCGTCAATGATGCCATCGATCTCTTTAGCCATGCCAAGCACCACACCCGATTGAAGGTTGGTCCTGGTGTCGTAACCCACTAACGGCACATTCCAATCGCCGTGGGCCATAGGCAGCATGGCCGTAAACTGGTGCATGGCTTTAAAACGCATTTCCATTCCGGGGGAAATAGAGCCACCAAGGAGTTCGTGCTGCTGGCTGATGAAATTAAAGGTGATGCAGGAGCCAAGCCCGATCGCGAGAATATTTCTCTTTGGAAAAAGAAATACGGAAGCTGCGGCGATAGCAAGGCGGTCCGCTCCCATCGTTTCCGGCTTGCCTACAGGGATGGTAAAAGGAAGGCGTGACGCATTGTTCAATTTGTGAAACTTCGTCCGCTTTTGAAGCAGGTCTTCCACCTCAGGCGGATGATTAACGACCGAAGAAAGAATAGACTTTTCCGGATGATATTCATCAATGATGGATTGCAGATGAGCGGATGGGTCGTCGGTCAATACGATGGTTTTTCTAAGTGCGCCATCTTCAAAGATCGCGGCTTTTAAACGCGTATTGCCAAAGTCGAGACAGAGTGTGATCATTATGGTTCGAGAGATTAAATAAGAACGCAGCGCAATTCAAAAGCCATCCGGCAAGATGCGCACAAAACTCAAGGCAAGATACTCAGTCCTCTCTAAGCTTTATTGCGGGTATTTTGAAATTTCAGCCTCGAAGGGTTTAAGGAAATTGCATCCATCATCATGCGTTTCGCAACCTTACGTTTCTGCTTTGGCTCTTGCCTTTTACGGCAGTACATCAAAAGCATCTTTTATTTTTCGCCGATGTTGAAGTTGAAGCTTTCAAGATTTTTAAAATGTCCATTCAGCTTCACCTTCTTCTTCAGCTGCTCCATTTCCGCTACTAGTGGGATCACCTTGGTCAGGTGCCGCTTCAGGTATTCCTGACGCTGCCGTTCATGCATCAGACCGAGGAGCTCATACTCTTCCTGCAGCGACAATCCAACATGGTGCGCCACATCATAACTGTTCAGCGCTTCATCCTTCTTCCTGAATTCCTTGTCCACCTTAAGCAGCTTGTACAATTCACGGATGCTGTTCACTACCCTTTGCATCACTTCAGCGCTGCCATGCTCCTGGTTGGCAGGATAATTTACGATGGCGCCGCTGTACAGTTTATCTGGAATTTCCCTGATCACTTCCAGCACACGGAACACGCGGTCGCCCTCCGTGCGGATATCCATTTCACCGTTGTCATGCACGGTCGTGATCTCGGTGATCTTCACAACCGTTCCATAGTCCTGCAACCTGTCATCGATGATCGATGGAATTCCAAACGATTTTTTCTCTGCCTCGCATTCTTTGATGAGCTGTTTGTACCGCGGTTCAAATATATGCAGGTTCAATTGCTCGCCGGGATACACCACAAGGCCCAGGGGAAATATCGGAATGAAATTGGTCATAGGAGGTAACCCGCAAATTTGATGCAATATCCTTTAACGGCCAAGCACCGAGGCATCGCCTTGTGCCTTTTGCCACTTCCACCACCACAACAGCAAAAATGCATAGATGAATACGCCGAACTGCGTTTCAAGTCCAACATCAAAGAGCAGGCTGAACGCCGACATCATATTCAGCGATACCCACGACACCCGGTCCTGCTTTCGTACAAGAAAAGGCAGCAACATGATGAGTGTAAAAGCGATCATTCCAGCCCATCCGGCCGCTGCTCCGTACAGCAGCCATTCGCTGCTGGGATAAACAAGGTCTGATGGAACAAGACCGGGAATATGTACAGCATACCACTCCGTGGTTGCTTGCCACACGTCTCCGCTGCCCACACCAAAAGGATGATCCTTCACAATAGACCAGCCGGCCTCAAGCGACCGGATCCGGTTACCATCATTTGCACCGGGCAGGTATTGGCCGGCGCGCGTAAACGAAAAATCATAGATCAGGTAGCGGATACGGTTTTGAAATGTGGGCAGAAGGAACCATGCAGCAACGGGCATCAGCAGGATCAGTGCAGCAAGCATCCAGGTGCGCTGCCTGTTTTTTAGCGACACAATGAGATGCACGAGGAGGAGAAATAAAAAAATGTACAGGGCTACCAGGCCGGTTCTTGCTGAAAGTATGTGCAGGTACACAACAAAGAATGCAAGGACAAAACCGAGAACGATTTTTATTTTTTTCTTTTCCTCGTTCCTCATCATGTAAAATGCGCATACCACCGCTTCGCTTACGAGCAGGCTGTAACGCACGTGATCGTCGCGCAGCGGTGTTGCGATGACCTTTGCTTTCAGGTAGGCCTCGTGAACTGCTTCGGGATTCCTGGCATAAGACCAAAGGCTCCAGCAGCAGCCGGCGGTAACCAGGAATAAAAAAGAAAAAGCGATTGCATTCCAATGGCGCTTCGACAATTGCCAGTTGCCGGCAAAACAAACAGGCAGCAGGAACAAAGGAAGCTTGATCCGCGTCCATCGCCACCATTGCATCTTGTCTTCACTCCAGAACCAGGTGATAAAAGGAATAAAGAACAAAAGGCTGATGGCGATGAGAAAAGGATTTTTTAAAAAAGTTGATAGTTGCTTCGTAAAATTTTTGTGAGCACAGCAGGCAAGCACGAATGCGATGAGGGAAACGGATAAGAGGAACCTGGAAGTGAAAAGTGCAGCCAGCATCAGAAGCACGGACAAAAAAATGAGTTCGCGTCGCAAAGAAGTGTCTGTGCTAATACCCATATTTTTGTAAACGTACAACAACTATTTTTCATGTGGCGGCAACTGCTCGACCAGGTCATCAGGGGTGATAGCAAGGCATTGGCAAGATGCATTTCTTTTGTTGAGAACGAACAGGAAGGATATGAGCAATTGCTGGCAGCGCTCCCCGCATCAGCGGATGCGTCTATCATCGGCATCACCGGACCGCCGGGGGCGGGCAAGAGCACGCTGGTTGACGCGCTGGTCGGTGAAATGATCGATGCTAAAAAAAGAGTAGCCGTTCTCTGTGTCGACCCTTCTTCTCCTTTTCATTTCGGTGCTGTATTGGGAGACCGCATCCGGATGAGCAATTGGTACACGCATCCCGATGTATTCATTCGTTCTCTTGCCACAAGGGGATCGATGGGAGGCCTCCATCCCAAGATCATTGAGATCTGCGAGCTGGTGAAAGCTGCAGGCTATGACGATGTAATTGTTGAAACGGTGGGTGTGGGCCAAAGTGAGGTGGAGATCGCCGGACTTGCCGATACAACCGTGGTCGTGCTGGTGCCTGAAGGTGGCGACGAAGTGCAG
>DATMHB010000305.1:0-7659 GCA_035555175.1 Flavisolibacter sp.
GTATAGCCGGCAAGAACAATTTTTCCGTCGGGGCGTACCGTGAGTGAAGTAGCAACATCATCACCCCCGAAGTCGGTCATCACAATGCCATCGCCATCAAAGGTGATATCAAGGTTGCCATCCTTGTCGAAACGCGCAAGACCAAAATCATAATTGCCCGTTACCGAATTCTGCACCGAAAATGCCTGGAGAATTTTTCCGCCGGGAAGTACGGCCACTTGTTGCAGGTCCGGAAATACAGGGCCCGAAAGACCGGTAACCTGTTTGCCACTGGTACCAAAACCAGGGTCAATTTGACCATCCTGTGCATGGCCATTAAAAACAATAAAAAACAGTGTTAGTGTAAAGATGTTTCTCATGAGAGCAGAAGCTTTTATTATAGTTACGAAAAATGATGATCAGGGGTTGATTCCAGGGCCTCTCACAAGATTCAATGAAGATAATGAAATCGCCAATGAAAAGGCTTTTTGGCGGCAAAATTCTCCATTCAACGCAGTGACGCGAAACCACCAAAATGACCCTTGCATTACCGTCCTGGTCCCGATTGCGCGGGCCGCTAATGATGAGGTTAGTTTGGTTCTTTGGCCTGAACCGCGGGAATTTGATGCGCGGCTATTTCGCAGGCATCCCGCTAAAGTTCGTGGCGTATAGCCCAGCCGATCCGTTTCAGCTTTTTTCCGAGTTCCGAGCCGAAGCCGCTATAGTTCACTTTTTGAGGAGAGAGCAGGTAGATCATGCCGGCCTGCACCTTTTGATAACTCAGACAGCCCAGTTTATTGAAGTCCTTGACCGTCCAGTGAGAAACGTGATTTTCAAATTGACTTTCGTAAAGATGCTGTTCAAAGAATTTCTCCGGCGTGGCCACCAGTATCATGCTTTTCTTTGAAATAAAATCCCGGAGCATGATGAGTGCCTCCTCTTTGTCGATGTGTTCAATAATATCGATCATCAGGATCAGCTCATAGGAAGGCAGCGTTGGATAGATCTTTAACACATCGCCTTCAAAGATGCGGTCGTAAAAAAAATTGAGGTGCGGTAACATCAGGTCCGGATCCACTTCCACGGCGTCAATGCGTACGTCCGATTGCGCCTTCATGGACAATGAAGGATCCAGCTTCCGGTTATTATCGATACCAATGTATTCATGGATCAGGAATCCGTATTTACCAAAGCCCTTGCCGATATCGAGAACGGTTTTGGGATGGATCTGCCGTACGATATCCAAAATAGCAGGGATCTGCGCCGCAAAACTGGAGGCCATGGATCAAAATTTTGCATACAGAAGATAACGAATCTTTCAGATAGTTCATCTGCAAAAAAAACCGATGCACCTAAACTTTGTAAACAGAAGCGATGATTGCTTCCAGTTATTTTTTTCAACAGTGAAATGATCTTCAAATGCGTGATAAGTTCACAGTTCCGTTAAAAACCGAAATACCAGCTACCCAACGCTGTTTCTCCACGGTATCTGCCGAAACCTTAACACAGACCGGCTCTTTTCCCTTTCTCTGTTCGCTCTCGCTCTCTTTCCCGCTCTTCCCCCCTAATGGTTACCCCTTATTTCACAGGCCACAATAAGTGGCTAGATTTATCGTCTAAAAGAATGACTGAATGGAAGTATTACTAGAAAAGGAATTGAGCTTCGAGATGGTCAACCTGAAAAACGGTTTGCTCATCTTCCGAGCCATCAATCACCGCCTCAGATTACAGATCATCCGGCTCCTCCACGAGACCGGCAGTATGACGGTAACCGACATTTTTCAAAAACTGAAACTCGAACAATCGGTAGCATCGCAGCACCTCGCCATTTTACGAAAGGCGGGATTTGTAAATGCGCTCCGCAATGGAAAATTCATTTATTATTCGGTGAACTATTCCCGGGTGAACCAGGTGAGTGAAACAGGGCGGCAGCTTATTCAGACCGACAGCACTTCTGAGCAGTAGCCCGTATTACCCTCTCAGGCATTCGTTCACTTTCTCCACAAATGCACGGCGCAGACCGGCCCTGCAATGTTTATTTGATTCAATGTCTTAATTCGGCCGCGCTTTACTAATTTCATCGCGACTATGGCCGATTTCAAAGTCACGATCGATGAAATAGAATTCACTTTTCAAAAACATGCGGGGTTGAAAGAAGCAAAATACCTGGTGTTTTGTGATAACCATATCTTCCATATGGAACAACACGCGGACGGCTGGAAAATTTTAGGGGGCGTGCCCGATTGGATCCTTGGCATGGAAGGCTTACTGAGCCAGACGATCCGGAAATATCATCAATCTGAATAGACCGCGAACCCGCTTCCTTCCTCTGTTATGAAGCATGGAAAGGAACAAATGTATTGTTTACGTAATGATTTTTTGTGATGACGAAGGGATCTTCCCAGTTCATTTGGAATAATTCCTTGAGGCCTTCCTCGAGTCCTCCAATTGTGTAGGGCTTGGGAAAATAGAGGTTAGCGCCATATGCATAGGCCGACTGCATTTGCCTGTCCACACGGGAATTGCTGAAGATCACAACGGGCAACCTGCTGAAATGTCGCAGTGCCCTGATCTCGACGAGGCACTCGAGGCCCGTCATGCGGGGTATATTGATGTCAAGAAAAAGAATGTCTGGCTTGTTCGAAGTAGAAAGTTGCCTGATCAGCGCTTCACCATCGTTGAATATGGTAAGCTCTGCCTGGGGCATAAGCTCCGATAGCACTTCCCGGAAAATCTCACAATCATCAGGGTCGTCCTCTGCTAACCAAATACGCTTAAAATTGTGGAATTGTGCTTGCATAGTTCGCGGCGGCATAAATATAAGCTGAATCAGAACAAGTTGGCGCTAGAAAATAACAGGAAATGGTGGCCGTTTGCGCATATCCGGCTATAAAACCGAAAGATTAATTTAGCAAAAGGTTAACCCGCATTATGGCCTACGACACAAAGCTTGCCGATCGCATCAGAGAATACCTCGTGCATTTCACAAGATCGAAGATCGAAGAGAAAAAAATGTTCGGGGGATTGGGATTCATCATCAACGGCAAAATGTGCATTAACGTTAGCGGTGACAATCTGATGTGCCGGTTCGATCCTGAACTGCAGGATGAAGTGTCAGAAAGAGAAGGCTTCGAACCCATGGTGATGAAGGGAAAGGAACTGAAAGGCTATTGTTATGTTCATCCGGAAGGATTTAATTCAAAAAAGAATTTCGAATACTGGATGAACCTTTCTCTGAGCTTTAACGAAAAAGCAAAGGCCTCAAAGAAAAAGAAACACTAGGTGGCCAGAAGCCGTAAATATTTTACGGATCGCTGAACCGGGCATAGCATTCCACTTTGACAAGTATGAGCCTTCCAATGAACCGGCTTTATCATCGCCTTACTATCACCCTCAAATAGGTTGCATCGATACAGGTGGTATTAGAATTGCCTGACTGGTTTTGGTTGTTGAATAAGCTCTCCAGCTCCTTTTGCAGATCCTCCGCACGTCCGTCTTTTTCTGCCGCATCAAAAGCATTCATAGTGGGGCCATAATATTTTCTGAAGACGTTGAGGAATTCAGAAGGTGAATAGGAAGCTTTAAACGTAAAGCTGTCCTTCACGAATGAAATATTTTCTTTTGGGACGCCTGCTTTTTCAAAGCGTTCGATCACGTGGCCTTCCAAACCCCATAGCATTGGACTTATAAATCCTTCTGGAGTTGGAGGCGTGTAGGCTGAACTGATTTTTAATATTTGTGCCACCAGCGTTGGATCACCCGGTATCCAGTTGCCCATCACGATCCTTCCACCTGGACGCGTAACGCGAACCAATTCCTTCGCTACATCAAACGGCCTTGGCGCAAACATCGCTCCGAAGATGGAGATGACCAGGTCGAAACTTCCATCACTGATGCCCTGCAAATCCATTACATCACCTTCCTGAAATGAGCAATTGCTGAGGCCTTCCTGTGCTGCGCGCGCATTCCCTGCTTCTACCAGATTCCTGGCAATGTCCACGCCCAATACTTCAGCACCTGTTCGCCCGGCAGGTATGGCGGTTGTACCATCTCCACAACCCACATCAAGCACCTTGAGACCTTTTTTGATTTCCAGCTTCGCCACCAGTGCCGACCCGCTCTCGCGCATCGTTTCAGCGATCCTGGTGAAATCGCCTTTCTCCCATAATGCCTTGTTAGGATTCATAAATCATTTTCTTTTGAAATTAAAACTAAAGCGGGTGATTTTAAAAATGATGGCCACGACTATTTTATTTCTTCCCGCAATCTGTTCGCAACTCAAAACTCAAAAGGCGTCCCGCCGCAATGCTTCCGCGGCCACCAACAGCAGCGACGCAAGCAAAAGAAGACGGGCAGAAATTTCCAAGAAGCCGCACGTTCGGTTCAGAGGCCTGCGGATGAAAAAAACACAAGGAAGCATTGAACCCATTCATTCAATTCTCATTTGCCTGGAATCAGAGAATGTTAAAATGCATTTAGAGATCTCCAACGCTTAACAATTCTTTACGCTCCATCGCTTTTAAATGCCTGAAAAATTTCAGAATTTGTATATGAGTTGACGATCCGCAGTTGATTGGCCATTTAAAAAAACCACGACTATGAAAGCTTCTCTGCTTAAAAACCTGTTTCTTGTTGCAGGTCTTGCTGCCTGTACGTCAAGCCGCAACAGCACCCAGTCGCCAGGGCCCGTGGCCCTGAATTCGGAAGTGCCTGCCGACATCCAGATACCTTCTGATCAAAAACCACAGTCTTTAATGGATCTGCCTCAAACGCAGGACGGCGGCTTTGTATTGAAGCCAGGTTTTTACGAAACGGATTTTAAAACATATTGCCTGCAGCCCGGTACACCCGATCCAAGGCAGGGCGATGCCTATCTGCAGGGACCTATTACCGGTTACCGCCGTGACATTGTTGAATCTGTTTTGCTCAACTCGCGAGACCAGAAAGATATCGACCAACGGAATATCCAGTTGCTGCTTTGGTCTATCGTGAGCGGTTCAGATTTCAACAATCTTTCCTATGCCGTTCAGAACGATGCGGCGCGGCTGCTAACGCCCAAACAGATCTTCCAGCTGAAAGGTGGCGTGATGGGTGTGATCAAGAGTGCATCCTATACTTCAGGATTGATCAATGCCAACAGCGATCTAAAGAAACTGTTTGAAACGAGCATCAGTTCTTACGAGGCTTACGAAAAGATCGCCGTGCGGGCGGAACAGTCGACGGTCATTAAACGCGGTGTGAAATACGACCAGTGGTATAAACAAAAGGATAACTATTATGTACGCTATTTTCCCGAAAGCTATAAGAAGGTGAAGATCCAGATCTATGTACCCAATGGTCTGCTTGATGCGGATAATAAATTGAATAATGAATATCTGGTCTTCGATCCTACCGGCCAACAGGCGATACCTGCCTTCACCAATGCACAAAGATTAGGGATCGGGTCTCCTGTAATTGATATTATAAGAACGGTGATCAAGGTGAACAGGCAGCCCGCCCCTCCGAAGAAGTTGCCAAAAAAGACTGAGACGCCGAAGTCATAAGCCTCGGCAGGCATCGGGCTTATGATTATCTTGTTCTCAGGGCCCGTGAACCGCTTGGCATCATTGATACCGCTATTATGACAAAGAGCAGAAAACACCAGCTGCTAAATTTCTTCATGGCTGCCGTTTGGCTCATCAACGGACTGTTTTGCAAGGTTTTCAACTTCGTGCCGAGACATACGCAAATTGTTGGCAGCATTTTGAACACCGGTGATGCAAGAACTTTGACGATACTGATCGGCGTCTCGGAGATTGCGATGGCCATCTGGATCATGAGCGGTATTTGGCGACGCCTGAACGCCCTTGCCCAAATCGTGGTTGTGGCTACGATGAATACCCTGGAGTTCATACTGGTTCCCGAACTTCTGTTATTTGGAAGAGCAAATGCCTTATTTGCTTTCCTTTTTATCCTTTTGATCTATTACAGTGCGTTTCAAGTAAACAAAAATTTAATTTTGCAGCACTGAATGTTCGCTTCATTCAAAAATCATCCTTTCGCTGTCGAAGCTTTTTTTGAAAGCTCGCTCGTCCTCACTTTCGCCATTCGCAAAGAAGAGGTGCTGGCCCTGATCCCCGAATGTCTTCAATTGGATACCTTCAAAGAGCAATGGGCTTTTATTGCGGTTGCAATGGTTCAAACGAAAGCCTTAAGACCGAAAGGGTTTCCTAAATTATTCGGCAGCGATTTCTTTTTGATCGGCTATCGCGTATTTGTGCGTTTCACCAATAAGGATGGCAGGAGTTTGCGGGGACTTTATATTCTCAGGTCGGAAACAGACAAAAAGAAAATGGAGTTTTTCGGCAATATATTCACGCACTATAATTATTCCACCACAGACATTCATCAGCAAAGGCACGGAGATCTGATCGAGATCAGATCCCACAAATCGGGTTTTCAACTGAAAGTTCAGGATGCTCAAACGGAGGATGTTCCCTTGCCTGCCGGATCACCATTTTCCGATTGGAAAGAAGCAAGAAGGTTTGCAGGCCCGCTGCCATTTACGTTTACTTACGATCCGGTGAAAAAAGAAGTTTTAGTGATCGAAGGCGTGCGGCAGAACTGGAAGCCCAGGCCGGTGCGGGTCATAGACCATTCATTTGCTTTTATTGAACATTTTCATTTCAGCAAGGTAAAATTGGCCAACGCATTCATTATCTCTAATATTCCCTACTGCTGGAAAAAAGGAAAAATTGAGCCATGGAGACAAGAAGAAAATTTCAGGGCGTCCTGAACATATTAAGCTTTAACCGGCATTTTTATATAATTGGCTTACTTGCTTTGGGCGCATTGATTATCACCTGGCTGATTTTTTCGTGGCCACATACTGCTTTGTGGGTGATCATATGGGCTTTTGTCTATGGCCTGGTAGCGCCGTTGCTGGTATCCGCATACGTATACGACTTCTCAGGCTTTTATTCTTTCGGCTGGTTGAAAAACGTGGTCGAGGACCCGAATCGAATAAGATCAATTGTCAACATTAACGCCGGCTTTGATGAAACCAGCTTTATCATCAGGCAAAATTTCCCAGGCGCCGATTTGAAGGTGTTTGATTTTTACAATTCGAAACAACATACCGAGCCCGCCATCAAACGCGCACGCAAAGTGAGCTCTGTATATCCTGATACCAGACAAATGCCTTCCCATTCGATTCCGCTGGAGACTGAAAGTGCAGACCTTGTATTTTTGCTTTCTGCCGTACATGAAATCAGATCGCACGTGGAGAGGGTGGCGTTCTTGAAAGAGTGCCGTAGGATCTGCAAGCCGGGCGGCCGGGTGATCATGGTCGAACACCTCAGGGATGTTCCAAACTTTCTGGCGTTTACCATAGGATTCACCCATTTTTTTTCGCGTGCAACCTGGAAGGACGCATTTATGCGCGCCGGCTTTTCCCGTTTTGAAGAAATTAAGTTCACGCCCTTTATGTCCATATTCAGGTGCAGTCCTTAATTTGTTCTGGCCAATCGGAGTTTGCAAATGGATATCCACCTGAAAATAGCCGGGTCGCTGCTGATCGTATTGGCCCTGGTTCATTTTTTATTTCCCCGGTATTTTAACTGGCGGGCAGAATTTAGTTCCCTCAGCCTGGTGAACCGGCAGATGTTCTATATTCACTGCTTTTTCATTGCGCTGGTCGTT
>DATMHB010000306.1:0-4312 GCA_035555175.1 Flavisolibacter sp.
GGAGAATCAGGACTTCCGTAAATGGAACGGACAGCCAGTGAAAAACTAAGTAAATTTATCGCTCAGTATGAAGAAGCCGGTTCCTACAATAAAAGAGATTGCAAAGCGACTGAATATTTCTGTGTCTACGGTATCCAGGGCTTTGCATAATCATCATAGCATCGGACTTAGAACAAAAATGCGTGTGCAGCAACTCGCGAAGGAACTGAAATATGAACCGAACCAAACCGCCATTTTTTTTAAGCAAAGGAAAACATTTACGGTGGGTGTGATACTTCCACGTTTATCCGAGTCATTTTTCTCATCGGCCATCAGCGGCATCGAAGACTTCGCCAATAGTAAAGACTACATCGTGCTGGTAGGACAATCGCATGACGACCAGGAGCGGGAAAAGCAATTGGTAGAGGCAATGAAAAACCATCGAGTTGACGGAATGCTCGTTTCTGTTGCCAAGAACACCAGCAGCTATGAGCATTTTGCCATGCTGAAGGATTACAATATTCCAATCGTTTTCTTCGACAGGATCCCTGCCACCGATAACATCCATTATGTATCTTGTAACCTTGAAAGCGGCATGACGGAAGCGATCGATTTCCTTGTAAAAAAGGGACACAGGAATATTGCGCTCATTAACGGCCCCAAAACCATCGTAGCGTCAAAAGAAAGATTGAAAAGCTTCAAGGATGCTTTATACAAAAGGAAAATAAAGACCGATCCCGCCTATATTATTTCAACGGATCTGTCGCCCCAGGCCACAATAACAGCGATGGAAGAATTGTTGGCGCTGAAAAGGCGGCCAACCGCCATCATTGCCTTCAACGACTACGTAGCGCTGGACGCGATGCAATACGCCAAACAGAAAAAAATCAAGATCAATAAGGACATTGCCTTTGTAAGTTTTGCCAACCTTCCGATGTGTACCTATATGGAGAACCCGCCCCTGGCTTCTGTGGAACAATTTCCTTACGAGCAGGGAAAAAAGGCTACCGAAATCTTGTTTCAACTGCTCGAAACGGAAGGGGAGGACCCGTCAAAAGAAAAAATGCAGGTCGTGCTGGGGTCGCAGTTAATGATCCACAATGGGAGCCACGCCGTTGCGCCATAGGAAATTTTCGCAACCGATTGTGCATTTTTCTAAAGGTGTTAATGAGTATTTTGTCCGGTCCAGGAAATCAGAAATCATGTTAGAAGAAATCTTATCACAATACGGCCTCAGCGCGCATTCAGTTGAACCATTCGGCACAGGATTGATCAACCGCACGTGGCTGGTGAAAAGCAATGGTGACAATTTTATCCTCCAAAAGATCAATACGGATGTGTTCACCCGCCCCGAATATATTTCCGAGAATATTGAATTGGTTAATGCCTATCTGCGCACCAAGCATCCTGATTATTTTTTTGTAGCGCCAGTCAGAAACAAGGAAGGCAGGACAATGACGGGCAATGCCGAAAAGGGGTTTTACCGTGTCTTTCCATTTGTGAAAAACTCCAGGACCCATGATGTGGTCAGAAACCCCGACCAGGCATTTGAAGCTTCAAAGCAGTTTGGATTGTTCAGCCAATTGCTTTCCGGCCTGCCGCTGCAAAGTTTGAAAACCACATTGCCCGGCTTTCATGACCTGTCAATGCGATACAGGCAATTTGAACAGGCTTGTATGGATGGCAACCCCGCAAGGATCCGCCAGGTAAGAACTGAGAGCGACTTTCTCCGGCAGCATGTTGGCATAGTTTCAACCTTCGAGAAGATCAGGTCTTCCGGCCGCTTCAAAACCAGAGTGGCCCACCATGATACCAAGATCAGCAATGTATTGTTCGACCAACACGATAAGGGTATTTGTGTCATCGACCTGGATACCATTATGCCTGGGTATTTTATCAGCGACGTAGGCGACATGTTTAGGACCTATCTTTCTCCGGTGAGCGAAGAAGAACAGAACTTTTCAAAAATTGAGATCAGGGATGATTATTTTAAGGCCATCGTTGACGGTTATCTTTCAAAAATGGCCGGTGAGTTGAATCATGAAGAGTTGCAGCATATTGTTTATGCAGGGGTGTTCATGATCTATATGCAGGCGATACGCTTTCTCGCCGATTATATGAACGACGACCGTTATTATGGGGCCGCTTATGAAGAGCACAATTACAACCGCGCCAAAAATCAGATCACGCTGTTGAAGCGGTTGCAGGAAAAGGAAAAGACTTTTGATGATTTCATTGCTGAATCTTTTTTCGTGCGGAGCACAAAGCTTTGAGAAGTGATCCTGGCTTACTAAGCGAAGGCAAAAATCATCCTGCCAGGGTGGGACAAGGCAAATGACAGCAGAACGTTTACTCCCTGTCTTGTAGCATCCATTGTACGAAGCACTGGCACAGACTGTATTAAATGATTAAAGTCGGATGGTTCTACACGGTCTTCGAGTAGACGACTGGTCCAACGCCTCCCTTCCTCTTCAGCCGGGTCAACAGCGCTCCTGAGCGGTCGCATAGCATGAAGGCCGTTAGCAATAGCAATTCATGGAAGGTGCGGTCCTGGGCGACATTTTCATCCATAAGCAACTATAATTAAATGGAAGTGACGATAAAGCACACGCGACGAATTTGCGCAAACGTTTGTGTATTTATTGCAAACGATTGCACCCGCCTTCCGATAAGATTTAGATTTACGTAATTCTTTAGTCCGTCAAAAAATTGACATCTTACACCGTATAAGCGCATTTCAAGAAGAGATACGGTGGTTCTTTCTTGTCAATTTATTGGGCTTAATTCTGAATCGTATGAGCTTACAAGTTCCTTACATACCTGTAAATTCCCGCCATACCCTAAGGGAAATATCAGAGCGACTGGATCGATTGGAGAGCCACGCCATAGAACAGGCGTCATGGCCTTCCTATGGCTACAAGCCACAGGTGAGCTTCTCCATCGCCCACAACGAGGATGCCATTCTGCTCAAATATTATGTAAAAGAAAATTCAGTCCGTATCTGCTGCCAGACCAATAACGGACCGGTGCACCAGGATAGTTGCGTGGAATTCTTTATTTCGTTTAATAATGATGCCGGCTATTATAATCTCGAGTTCAACAGCATTGGCGTATGTCTTGCTGCATTCGGCAAGTCAAGATCAGACCGCAAATTGCTGCCAAAGGACTCTATTGGCCGGATCAGGAGCCTGGCCCAAATTGAAAGCGTCACGGAAGACGAAGAGAAGCAGGTCTGTTGGCAGCTCACGCTGATGATACCAATGAATGTATTTATTTATCACCATATTTTTCATTTGAGGGACAGAAAATGCAAGGTGAATTTTTATAAATGCGGAGATGAGCTGCCCCAACCTCATTTTCTTTCCTGGAAACCCGTCGAGGCGGACAGCCCCGATTTTCATTTGCCCGAATATTTTGGGAAAATGCAATTTGTATAACTGAAATTGAATTCATGGACGCTATTACTAAAACTCCGGCTGCGCCAAAAGAAACTAAAACTTTTCTTTCTCCTGTGGCCATTATTGGTTCGCTGTTTTTCATTTTTGGCTTCGTTACCTGGATGAACGGAACACTCATCCCTTTTTTGAAGCTGGCCTGCAACCTGAAAACCGATGCCGAAGCTTTTTTTGTGACGTTCGCATTTTATATGGCCTATTTTATTCTGGCTATTCCCTCTTCCGCCCTTCTAAAAAAGACAGGAATGAAAAATGGAATGAGCTGGGGATTGTTCGTAATGGCATTGGGTGCTCTTATTTTCATTCCGGCAGCCAATAGCAGAAGCTTCGGATTATTTCTCACGGGCCTGTTTGTTCAGGGGATGGGACTTGCTTTGCTGCAAACCGCGTCTAATCCTTATATCAGTATCATCGGTCCTATTGAGAGTGCCGCCAGACGCATCAGTATCATGGGTATTTGTAACAAGGCCGCCGGCATCTTAAGCCCGATCATATTGAGCACTATTGTATTGAAGAATGCAAATGAGTTGCAGGAGAAGATCAGTGCGGCGACAGACGCTGCAACGAAGGAAAGTTTGTTGAATGAATTAGCGGGCCGTATCATTTATCCCTACATCGTAATAGCCGTGATCCTATTTGTATTGGCCTTCCTCATACGCAAATCATCATTGCCCGATATAGATTCCTCGAAAGTAAATGCAGAAGCCTCCGGGCAAAGCATGGAGAGCAATAAGAGCAGCGTATTGCAATTTCCCCATTTGTTATTGGGCGTGCTTTGCCTGTTCTTTTATGTCGGCGTTGAGGTGATGGCGGGCGATGCGATCGGCATTTATGGAAAAAGCTTCGGTATCCCGCTGGATGAGTACAAGTATTTTACC
>DATMHB010000307.1:0-3050 GCA_035555175.1 Flavisolibacter sp.
GGTTCTATACGGAGCGCCTTATCATATTCTTCGATGGCATCGTCGAAACGGAATTCTTTTGCATACAAATACCCTTGCTTAAAATGACTATCCGCACTTGTACTGTCCAGCATCCAAATCCTGTAGAACAATTTATTGGCATTAATGACATCAACCGTATTCACACTTTGAAAAAACATAGTATTGTAGTAAGCAAGGTCGTCGTCCTTCTTCGTGCGCACCGCAACTTTGTTCTTCACCAGCTTTTCCGCCTGGATCTTCCCCGTTGAATAATAGATCACAACCGTATCATATCCCGTTTTGTTTTTTGGTTTTATTTCACTCATCGCCTGGCCATTGATGAACCAGGCCCTCGCGCCTTTCTCCATTTTCCCTTCACGAAAACGTGATGACTGCATCAATGCGCCATTCTTATAATATTCAGTGCGTTCTCCCTCGGGCGTACCATCAACATACCTGGCTACGGATTTTATTGCTCCATTGATATAATATACAGTCAGCTGCCCATTCAGCTTGCCATCGCGGAGGTTTCCTTCATCCTGTATCCGGCCATTATATAGATAATCGATGTACGGGCCCGTGTATGCACGGCCATCGAGATGCCATGCGCCATTTTGCATGACCATCTGCTTCAGGCTGGGAATCCTTTTCAAACTATCGGGCCGTTCGCGATACGCCTTTGTGAAGATATAGGTGATGCCATCGAGCTCTCCCCAGCCCACCCGGTTCAACGAATCCTTGTTGCTGAGTACCGAGATCTCTGCAATATCCTCCGGCATCAACTGATTCCACTCTTCGGGGTCGTGTATCAGGGGAATGGAGTCAATGACGAACAACATCTTTGGGGTACTCTGTTCAAACGCAGCACACCATGAGAAAACTAAAACGGAAAAGCACAACATCTTTTTCATACGCATCGGCAATGGAACAGACTAAGATAGAATTTTAACTCAACGAAGCACTGGCCATGCAGCACAAAGTTTCGGCTTGAGGACGGAGAAGTAATCTTGTATGGTGAATGGTGAATGCGGCATAGGTTCAAAGGAACCTCTTTGTATTTGTTCGCTTTGTCCTTGGATCCCAGCTTTGCATCGTACCATTTGTCCGGTTATATTTTCCAGCAGGCCAAACACCTTATCCCACCCTTATGGCGCTTAAGATTCTTTGTCTTTACCTTTTGAAAATTGACCTTTTTCTCAGTCGCTGCCGGCTGCCTGCCATTCGCGGCTTGCCAACACCACCGAGGTTTCCACCTGGCGGTGCGGAATATTCCAGTATTTTTTGAGCAGCCGGTCCTTTTCTTCCCTGGGTACCAGACCGAATCCGTGTTTCTGATAAAAATCAATGGCCCAGCTGGCATCGGCCCACGTGCCGATGAGGACCGGCGTATGCGCAATTGAGGAAAGGTGCGCAAGGAGCCTGCTTCCTATTCCCTTCTTCCGTTGAGATGTACGCACATAAGCATGACGGATCAGGGTAACATCATCCTTCATCTGGATTCCCATTACCCCCAAAATCGCACCTTCCTCTGAATAGCACCAAAATTCAACTCCCTCGGCGATCTGCGTTCTTAATTCGCTCTCCGACATGTAGGGATCATGCCACCGGTCGGCCGGAATGATTCCGCGATAGGCGGAAGCGCCATCATTGATCACGGTCCTGATCTCTTCAAAATCCGCTGGCTGACACCTCGAAATCATTGGAGCGATAATAAAATTTTAGGGGAATCTATTTTTGAATGCAGTAATATGGCAGTCCTCTAAATTAAGGAATGTTCAGCCTTCAGGTGATGAAAAAGAAGGAGAGGCATGTCCACAAAAACAAAAGCCCCGGTCTCTGGGAGCAAGGGAGCTTTGTTAGTTTTTTTATTATTGTATAATATACCGGCATAAAATTCATGCCAGCCCCAACATTCATTTGAAATAAAGGACATCAAGAGCAAACCGCATTAGTGTGCCGATAATGATCACCAGAAAAAAGATCCTGATAAATTTATTGCCCCGGGCCAGCGCCATGCGTGCACCTAGCATGCCGCCCAATGCATTCGATGCGGCCATCGGCAAGGCGGCCGCCCAGATGATCTTTCCTTTAATGGTGAAAAGGACTATGGAACCAAGGTTCGTGGCCAGGTTTACGAGCTTGGCATGCGTTGAAGCACGCAGAAAATCGTATCCTAATAGGGAAATGAATGCAAGAATGAGAAAGCTTCCTGCGCCAGGTCCGATGAAGCCATCATAAAAACCGAGTACGAGACTGATACCAATACCGTAAATTAATTCCTTCCGGGTTGAATGGTCCTTTGCCTCGTGCTGTCCAAAGTCTTTTTTGGTATAGGTGTAGATAGCAACAGCCGTCAATACCACGAGCAGAACCGGCTTCATGAATGCATTGCTTACAACGGTAAGCAGCTGCGACCCGGCGAATGAGGCAAAAAATGCGATGACGCACATGACCAGGGCGAGCAGCCGGTCCACTTTTACTTTTCTGATATACTGGCTCACCGCAAATACGGTCCCGCTGAATGACGGGATCTTGGTGGATCCAATGGCGTTGACCACCGGATATGCGCCCAGCAATACCAGGGTCGCCGGCGTCTGGATCAATCCGCCGCCGCCAACGATGGCATCTACAAAGCCAGCAACAAAAGCAGCCATACAAAGCAACAGGATCTGCTCGGGGGTAACCGTCATAGGGGCACGAATATAAACATTGAAGACTTCGTCCCCTGCATTCTGTAAAAATGCTCCTAGAATTTTACCATGAGTCCCGCTCCGATCAATGATTTTACCTGCCAGGCAGGAGACTTTCCGTCCTTTCCAAAGAGGCGCACGTCGTCGTCGTAGATCAGGTCAACGTTCCAGGTGAACGCAAGCACTTTCGAAAGTTTCACCGAAAGAAGATTTGTCATGAATACATCGATCTTGCCGGGATTATGCTTGTAATTGGAGAACAGGTCGAGCCTCCCCTTATAACTTACCGTCTTGCTGAACTCCTTCAGATAATTGGCTGAAACAAAGGCGCCAAATTCTGATCTGGTATGCGCGCCTGGC
>DATMHB010000308.1:0-2002 GCA_035555175.1 Flavisolibacter sp.
ATTGACGCCAATGAGTACTTATATGTGGCCGACCAGACCAATTACCGTGTTCGAAAGGTGTCACTGTCCGGCGTCGTAACGACACTGGCCGGTAATACCTGGAATACCCAGCCTCCGGGCGGGCAGATCGACGGTGATGTAAGTGTCGCTACACTCAATACACCCTTCAGTGTTACAGTCGACAAAAACCTGAATGTGTATGTAGCCGATAGCTATAATAATAAGATCAGGAAGATCACTCCCAACGGAACGGTCAGCACCTATGCCGGCGGCGATTATTATCATTCCGGCCACGTGGACGGGCCAGCCGCTACCTCATTATTTTTCACTCCATTTTTTGTTGCCGCAGATCCTTCGGGCAATGTATATGCTATCGATGGTGAAGGCCATCTGCTTAGAAAGATCACACCCAACGGTATGGTGACCACCATACTCGGTCCCAACGAACCATCGATGGCCGGAATCAGCGGTTTGTTTTTTGCCAGGGGACTTACAACAGATAAAGCGGGGAATATATATTTCGGAATAAGAGAAGGTGTAATAAAAATGACGCCGCAAGGACAAATAATCCGTTATGCCGTTGGCGGTATTGGAGAATTAGATGGCCCGGCGCAGACAGCTACCTACCGGTCAATAGCCGGAATAGCGGTTGACGATTCTAACAACGTTTACATCACCGATAACAACAGGATCCGGAAAATTGCCTGGCAATAGGAGCGCGAGAGTGTGAGCGGAGAGCGGAGGAAAGTCTCTATTGTAGTTGCTCTCATACACACCCGGCCATTCTTTCTCTTGCTGTTTCTAGTTTTTACCTGCACCTTTGCAGGGTTTTATGAGAAGCATCGGATTACTAAAGGAAGGGAAGGTCCCGCCGGATAACAGGGTGGCGCTCACGCCTGGCCAATGCAAATGGCTGCAACAAAATATTCCCGGTGTACGCATCATCGCGCAGTCTTCACCTAACCGCTGCTTTACCGATGCGGAATACGAACGCGCCGGCATCGAGATCAAAGAAGACCTCAGCGAATGCGACATCCTCCTCGGCATAAAAGAAGTTCCGCCTGCTACGCTCATCCCCGGCAAGACTTATCTTTTCTTTTCGCATACCCGCAAAAAACAATTGCACAATCAACCCCTGCTCAGGGCCATCATTGAAAAGAAGATCACCCTCATTGATTATGAGTGCCTCGAGCACGATGATGGCCAGCGCATCATTGGCTTTGGTTTTTTTGCCGGCGTTGTAGGTGCACACAACGGAATGATGGCCTATGGTGAAAGAACCGGAGCTTTTCATCTCGACCGCGTGTATAAACAAAAAGACTTCACTGAACTCATTCATTCTTATTTCGGGCTGAAAATTCCCAATATCAAAATTGCCGTAACAGGATCGGGCCGCGTCGCACACGGCATTGTGGAGATCATGAACCTAATGGAAGTGATAGAAGTAGAGAAGGAAGAATATGTTTCAAGAGAATTTTCCTACCCGGTCTACGTTCAGCTAAAGGGCTCTGATCTGTATGCCCATAAGAAAACAGGCGCCTACAGTCGCGAGCATTTTCATGCACACGCACAGGATTATGACTGCCTCTTCAGCCAATACATTCCTCATACCGATCTGCTCATGAACGGTGTTTACTGGGACACCAATGTGCCGCGGCTGTTTAAGATCAGCGATGTTAGCGAGCCTTCATTCAGGATAAAGGTCATTGCCGATATCACGGATGACAGCAACGGATCGGTGCCGATCAACCTGGGCGATCAGCCCATTGAGCAGCCCGTATATGGCGTCGACAGAAAAAGTTTAAATAAGACGGCACCTTATATCCACGGCTCGATCGATGTGATGGCTGTCGGCAATCTTCCGAACGAATTGCCGAGGGATGCTTCGAAATTTTTCGGAGAACAGCTGATCAAATATATTCTTCCTGACCTGCTCTCCGCTGGATCAAAAGTAATCCATCAGGCTACCATCGTCAGCCATGGTGCGCTCACTCCGAGGTTC